>CAZSGO010000004.1:0-27812 GCA_964606395.1 uncultured bacterium | reverse complement strand
GGCATATTCCCCTTTCATTGAAAGCCATTTTAAAAGCGGCAGAGTCAGGTCAGCGCCGTAAAGAATATAACTTGACGTATCTCTTTCCTCCACAACTGCAGTCGCCCCCAGTTTCATCTTGCTAAAGAAGGTTCCCTCGTAGCGAACACCGCCGATCAACGACTCCCGCTGTCCGCTTTGATATTCATAAGCGATCACAATGGTCACGGGGTTTCCGTTCGCATCCATGCTGGGCACCGGTTGTTTGAACATAATGGAACCATCTTCATAATTGATACTGTAATCCTGGAATCTGACTTGTTCAACAGATTTGATGATTTCTTCGGAATGATATCGATCCCGCGTTTGGATGATCACTTTATCGGAATATTCCGTGATATTGCTCTCACTTAGATAATAATATCCCGAGATACCCTCTCCCCTGATCTCATCCAGTTTCATAACACGGTCACTTTGGGTAATAAACCCTCTGAGGGATTGCGTTTTACCTTTGAGATCGGTTACAAGACCGTTGAATGTACGATTATAGGCCGAGAACTCTGTTTGATCTACAGCTGTATTGAAATCACCGTAAACCAATGAAGATTCATTATGTTCAAGTTTCACGAACAGCGGAGACGTGGATTGAGCGTCATATTCAAGCTTACTGGCGTCTCCATATAACGCGTACTGATCATCAGGATCTAAATCGCGATAGAATTGATCCTTGTAATTTCGTTTGGAATCATACGATACCGTAAGTCCAAGCTTATTGAAGATATTACCTTTAGCATAAAATGCAGCTCTTCCACCGTAAAGCATAGGCAGACCGAAGACAGATAATGAATCCTGTTTCCATTCTTCAACTTCGGGTTCATCACCGGTATCGGTAAAGGAACGATATTCCGACAAACCTCCGCTAATTGATCCAACCATTATAAAGGGAAGTTGCGGTGTAGTAAATCGAATGCTTTGTTCAAAGACCTCCCCCATTAATTCGATCGTCAATACGGCACGGATCGGTCGCTGTGCGGCCTGAATCTCGATCTCGACCACGCCGTCCCTGACAGGTACCTGAATGCCTGTTGAAGATACGTCGTAATCCTGATCCAGTATCTTTCCATAGTCGATGGTTATAGTAGCTATTTTCAGATGATCCAGACGATATCCCCACTCGTCACGGATCTCGAATGCCATGATCTTTTTGGTTTTTCCGTCTGCCGGGATCTTGATCTTATCCTCATAGGGTAAAATATTCTTTGGCGCCCCGAGAATATGCATGTTCCGTTCCGCCATATACAGACGATTTCCGGCGCCGAGCGATTCAACTCTAAGACAAACCGGTCCATCCGGAACTTCCACATTAATAAAATCATAAATGCCATCGGCTCGGATCTCACCGGTTGATACCGGTTGATCATTCAAATATAGGGTCGCTTCGGCTGAAGGTTTACCCATGACCGTGACGGCAATATGGTGCAGATCTGTTACACTATTTTCTGCAGGACTGAGGATCAGCATCTGGGCCGGCAGCGCCGAGACCCAAAGGACAAGGATCCATATCATCCTGAATATGTTACGTGTGACAAACTTCACTTATTTTCCGTTCACGTTGTTTGTATAATTTCTTTTTCCCACTCTCATTTCAATTTCATCATCAAGGACCGTCTCTTTTTCAATGCCTTTCTGAGTGAAATTCGATTTCAATATGATCTCGACGCGTCGGTTCAGAGCCCTGCCTTCGGCGGTGGCGTTATCGGCTGCAGGGAATTCCTCACCATATCCTCTGAAGTCGATCCTCTCCGGCGCGATCGCAAAGGTTTTAACAAGATAATCTCTTACCGATTTAGCCCTGTTAACCGATAATATCAGATTTTTGTCTTCATTTCCCGTGTTGTCCGTAAATCCTTCTATCATGATGGACATGTCTTCCTGCCACTGTAAAAATTCTCCGACCCTGTTGATCGATCTTTTCGTCGCCGATTTCAATGCGTAGGAACCAACATCGAAGAGAGCTCCTTCAAGCGTCACCTTGAAACGCACCATATCAACATGTGTCCGAATATTGGTTCTCAATGTTTGGCTTGTCATTTTTTTCCCGTTTTTAGGCATAAAATGAAGGAATGACAGCACCTCGCTGGAAGTTTTTATCTTTGTAGGATTTTCAGGAACCAGATCATATTCAAGCACCATATCCGCTTTGCGGAGGTTTTTCCCAAGATCCCACAGGACATTTCCATCACTTTTCAGCTCGGGATCAAGTCGTTTGCCGTTAAGCTTCCCTGAGTCGTCTTTCACTTTAAATCCGTCCGGAAGAACCGTTTCAAGTTTCATGTATTTCATAAGGGGACCGTTGGAATAACTGATCTTATGTCTCATGCTCATCGCCTGATTGACCATAATCTCATCGGAGAGCAATCTTAATTCGACGATGCAACTCCTGACATTTTCACAAATATCCTGTTCCGTCTGTGTTGCTTCGCCAAAGTGCATGCGATTTACTGCGATCCCTCTTTTCTTCAGCGTTTCAAAAAGTAACTGAGCCGGGGTCGTAATCTTTTGGCGTTTTCCGGGCGTCTGCGCTTTTTCACCTGTTTCTGCAAGATCAAATCGTTGGCGGATCTCGATCTGCAAATGTTCCTGCCATTTCAAGAACTCGACGGTCTTGTCAATGAGCGAGCCGTTCTCATGAATAAAGGATCCGGTTTCGGGGGAATATGAATATGTCAGTAACATGCTCCATGCATCGTTGACTACCAGTCGCATTGAATTTGTCAAAGCATGCTGACTTATGTCCATGTCACCGCTTTTTGATGCTCGCGAGGCATCATCTTTAATAAGATCGCTTCGTTCACGAATGGAGAAATTGGCCTTTGCAATGCCGCTGTATGAGACTTTCACCAGTCTTGAGCCGCTATCGCCCAAGAAATCGGAGGATGACAAACTGATCCCGGTATTTTCAGGCAAGGTGCGTTCATTGACCCTTAACACATGATCGCCCATTCGAACGTTCGGGATCGAGTATTTACCAAATTCATCCGTGATCACGCGAATGCCTTCTTCGGTGATGATCTCTACGTCTTTCAGGGTTTTTTCATCCCGGTCATGAATATGATTACCATTGTCGTCATAGAAAACCTTTCCAAAGATCATTCCCCGATCCTGGATCATTCCCGGTTTGATCACAACATCTGCACTTGCAATATTCGATCGTACTACATATCCGCCGGTAAGACCGGATACTGCGCTCGCCGTGTTTGTATTCTCACCGATGCGGCTTTCAAGTCCTACAACAACCCTATATTTCAATTCCAGTGTTGAGCTCGGTGTTAGCGTATCATTCAAGGTCCATTCCAGATGTTGATGGTGATCATTTGCTGTCATTACAGGATCATCGGTTTGTTGTCCGTTTAGAACGCTGCGTTCAGCTTTATACCTGAATCCCTGCGGCAATATGTCATTGATCGATAAACCATAGAGATCATAGCTGTCACTCTTGTTCTGAACCGTTAGCGTATAGGTCAGTACATCTCCGGTTTCGGCAACGGGCCAGTTAACCTTTTTACTGATAGCAAGGATCGGTGACAGGATCATTGTTTGAGCTGATGTCCTGCGATCATCGACCGTATAAGCCGTATCAGGCCTGCTTCTGATCATGGCTTCGTTTGTGATCAGAGCCGTGATCCCATTCTTCGATATCACGCTGAATGTCAGAGAATCCGCATACGTTCCCGGCATGCCGATACGCATGAAGATGAGCTCATTGCTGACGGGATCATAGTCATAGGACGATATATCACCCGAATAATTGATCGATCCGGGTATCAATTCCACTTCATCCGGCAATGGGTCAAGGATCTCGATCGTATCTGTTGTTGCATTATCAAGTGTTTCATAAACGATCTTATAAGTCAGCGTATCGCCGCTGAATGCCAGCGCTTTATCAACCGTTTTGTAAGTCCTGAAAATGATAGGCCGTTGCACAATATCGACATTGATCTTATTCTCACCCGGGTTAACTATAGTGATATTGCGGTTACCGACATGATACAGGTCATCTTCATCATTGATCGTTTCAATGAAATAATTACCCGGTAAGAGGTCAACAAAGACAAAGAAACCCGTTGAATCGGTATAGGTCGTATCGGGAAGTTCCGTTACGGTCATTTTTGATATGCCGTCATTTGCCTGCAGATCGATGATGACCGGTATGCCCGCCTGATAGATCGGATCACCGGTATTATAATCGATCAAACGTCCCGAAACGCTGCACAGGTCATCGATGGTGGTTGGATTGTCGGGATCTTCAATATCCACTTCAAGATCCTTATCCACGGTGTTGTAATGCCCGTGACCGTCGGGATACTGAATACGGATGATATAGTTTCCGGACCCATAAACTGCAATACTGTAGGTACCGTCCGGACCCGTCGTATAGGTTCCAATAACAATGCCATCCAGAATGATGGACACGATGGCGCCTTCAATCGGTTGGCCGTTATCGTCAACAACGATGCCTGTGATCCGTAATGCAGAGAAGATCACTGTCGTTGAATCTATGATGCCCGATGCGTCCGTAAGCATTGCCCTTACGCTGACCTCCAAATATTCACGGTCGATCATACCGGACCTCAGCGATGCCTGAACACCTCCGTTAACAGTGTAAAAGGTATCGGATCCCGTATTGAAAGAGCCGTAGGATGCCGTTAAAATGACCGGCGTTCCATCTGCCGCGGGTTGCCCTGAAGCATTGACTGCCGAAACGGTGATCTGAGATTGCGCCACGCCGTTACCAAGGATGGTATCCGGGTCGGCTTCGACTGACAGAATAAGGTTATTCAGACGAGTCAAGGCTGTGTTCGACGACAGGGACAGATCCTGAGAATGGATCCACGCAATATTCTCAATGTCATTGATATCTTGGCTTACATCCCGTACACGTGCCGTAAAATACAGTGTCGAATCACTGCCCGGCTGCAGATCGCCGATATTCCATACAAGGCTATGGTGCTCAGCGCTGTAATTATAAGTACCGGACGCAGATATGAAATCCACTTCCGATGGCAGGGTATCCCTGAGTTGGGTCATGGAAGCCAGGGCATTTCCCTCATTGCCGAATGTCAGGACATAGGTTAGCGTATCGCCGCGATATGCTCGTGGCTGAACCGTTTTGTTCACTACCAACTGAGGCGCAGAACTGATCGTAACGGCTGCTGAGGAGGTTTTTGCAAAGCCTTCAAAACAGCTGATCTCAGCTGTATTTTCGATGATATGACCATTCTCAAGTGGTATGTGTGTCATCACGGTCAGCGCAAGTGTCCCGGCGACGCTCATATTTGCTTCTATTTGACCGATATTCCATTCAACCACATGCACAGCTTCACTGTAAGAAGATGAACCGCTCGAACTGACATAGCTCACATTATCCGGCAATGTATCCCTGACTGTTGCCTGAGTGGCGCGCCCGCTTCCGCTATTCAAATAGTTGAGATGATACGTTATCACCCCTCCCGCTGAAACAGAGGAGCTATCGCTTGTTTTGGTGAATGAGAGTTGCGGTGAACGAACCGTTGTCACCCCTGAAACGCTGGCTGAGGCGGATTCATCGCATGTGATGCGGGAAGCCGTTTCAAGCGCCGTTTCATCATCAAGTCCTTTCCTGACGACCACGGTAACAGTCACGGATTCCTCTTCTCCTTCAGGCAGATCATTCGGAGTCCAGCTGATCATATGGGTCATAGGATCATAGAGACCCGAAGCGGTAGCTGAACCGAAGATCATGTCGTTGTCCAGTGAATCTGTCAGAGTAAGCCCTGTTGCGAGAGTATTTCCGGTGTTGGCATAGCTGATCGTAAAGGTCAACGTATCACCCGGGAATGCATGAGGAATGGATGTTTTTTCAATCGTCAGAACGGGTTCAAGCGTTCTTTCGAGGATGTGCGTGACACTTTGAGCGTTTGCGTTGATGCCTTCGGAACTGCTGACCGTTGCCGTGCTGATCAACACAGCGCCCGGGCTGACTTGGTTCTTAACGACTGCCCGAATGGTCTGTGTGATATCATATCCGGCAGGAATGGTGCCAAGCGGCCAGGTAATGATTCCCTGGTCAATCTGACTGGTTCCACTGATGGAAAAGGCTTCGACCTCGTAGGGCAAATCAAAATACAGCATGCTGTTGGTTGCGGGAGCGTTTCCCGAATTACCGACATGTAAGGTATATGTCAGCGTATCGCCAGCATAAGCTATCTGAGGATCGACTGTATTTTCGATCGTCAGATCCGGTCTCGAATCAATCAGAATGGAAACGGGTTCCGAATGGCCCGTTATGTTCTCAGCGATCCTGTAAGATGCTGAATTCTCAATGGTGATCCCCGTAGTTATACCGGGTGCGACAAGACATCGCAATTCAACGGCGCTTGAAGCACCCGGTTGTATCGTCTGAAGATCCCATGAGATGATCTGACCGTTGACCGTTGCTGCCGGTTGTGATCCGGCATAGGTCAGGCCATTGCTTAATGTGTCAATGATCGTTAATGATGAAACGGCTATATTACCGGTATTTTCAACATTGATATGATAAACTGCCGTATCTGAAGGCAAGATGACATGTGTCACGGCTTCCTTCGTGATATGGAGTCTGTATCCTGAACTTACAGTCATGGTCACCGGCGGACTTTGAATTTCATATTCAAAACCACCCGGATCTTGATAACGGGCATATGCGACATTTACGATCTCCGTACCGACTTCGGTGGTCGCATAAAGCCCCATAAAAGACAATAAGATCCAGAGGATCAATGTGTGAAAAACACCAATATGTGTATGTTTCGGTTTCATCATAGCAACCAATTTCCGTTATTGGATATTAACTTGAATGACCCTGCGATCATTCGCATCCAAACGGATCATTTGATCAATTTATTTAATTGATCGTTGTCTGGAATGAAACCGAAGTAGAACCACCCGGACCGAGCTGCGGGATCTCGAAGATGACCGCATTGCCGGAATGAGTAGCTCCATCTCCATCGGATACATCCGTTTTGACTGACGCTCCGATCTTCATCGTGCCGGCTTCATAGGTCGTATTGGCAGGCACATCATCGGTAATAACCACGACCGTCGCTACCCCACTACCTGAGTTTGTAACTGTACAGGTATAGGTTAGTGTGGTTCCCGGAGGCTGATTGCCGGTGGGTGATACGATTTTGGACAAGGACAGAACGGGTGCTGTCACGGTCACGGTCAATGTGCCCGAGTCGCTGACCGTTCCATCACCTACAGAGGTTGCTGTCATGACCATATTACTGGTATAACCATCGCTTTCACCTGCAGGAATCGTTGCTTTTCCAATGATGTAGACCACTTCGTTTTGGATGAGCGTTCCGATATCCAGCTTGCCGTCAAGGTTCGAATCCGTGATCAGAACGTCACCGTTATTGATCACACCGTCTGCATTATGATCAAAATAAAATGCCCAGGTGGTCATGGCGTTGGTATAGGAAATGCTGAAAATATCCGGTCCGTTTCCGTCATTGGTGACGGTGGTGGCATAAAAGACATCATCCCCGGGATCACCGATCGTGGATTTATCAACGCCCACTGATACGGCATACAGCTGAGCAATGGTCAGTTTAGCCGCATTCGCATTCGCCGATACAGGTTGCTGAGGCAGATCCAGAATGTTGTTGTACGTGATAGTGGCCGATACGTTCACGATCGTTCCAAGCGGAACTCCGTCGTTAACCCGGACCTGATACTTAAGGTAGCCCGAAGCACCGCCGGGCGCATCGCCCCAGGTAAAGGTAACGGCTCCGGCATTGCTGACGTTATAGTCCGAACTGTCGCCGTCATTGGCATCCGTGCGGGCAATATCCATAATGGTCATGCTTCCCGGAACATAGGTGGTGTTGGTCGGAATGGGGCTGGTGATCACGATATGTTTAGCCGTGGCACTGCCGTTATTTTCACCGGTAATGGTGTAGGTAACGATGTCGCCGGGTTTGGGGCTTGCATTATCCACGGTCATGGTAACATCAAGCACGGATGCGCTGACGGTGGAAATAATGGTCGAGGCATCGCTGACGCCCGAATTGAACTGCGACGTGGCCGTCACGGTCGTCGTGCAATAGGACCCGTCGTCACCGCTGACATTGGTGACCTTGATCACCAGGTCGTAGGTGGCGTCCGCAGCCAGGGCATCCGTGACAGTGACGGTGGTTTCACCAACATCAACAATGCCGTTGCTGTTGGCGTCGTGATACATCTCAACGGTATTCACACCGCCGCCCGTTTCAACACTGACCTTCGTCAGATCGAAGGTATCCGTGCCGTTACCGGTATTGGTGATCTGCAAACCGAAGGATACGGTTCCGTAAAGCACCACGTTCGAGGATGTCGATGCGGGCGAAATGTCCACACCGGCCACCTGACTGACGATGGTCGTCACGGTATTTGATGTGACGTTCGGCAGTTCGTTGCCGTTCGCGTCACGGTACTCACCCGTGGCAAAGTTCGTAATTGCCGTGCCGGCGGGTGTTCCTGCAGCATAGGCGAAGGATATCGCCAAACATGCTGTCAGGAGGGTGATCAGAAACACGTTGGTTCTCATGGTAGAACCTCCTTTTTAGTTATTCTTATTTTTGTTTCTTTTTGTTTTACTTTCACTTGTTATTTCTCACGTCTGTCCTCCGAAGCACAGCCTACGTAGTCGAAGCTACTTCGGCGTATTATGCCCTAAGCGAAGGAGGGTTTCACTTTACAATTACTTCAAATTCCAATTGTTGGCTCTGGTTGGGAGCCAGTGGAGTTTTTAACTCCCATCTGACATGGGTCACCATATCAGGTGAAGCCAATTTTGTAATAATTTCCTCTTCTTCATTTTTCACGGTATAGGTCGGAGGCCAGGACTGGAACAATCTGCCTTCATTGACCGAAAAAGTGATCTCGGCATTTTGACCTTTAGCACTATATGGTTTATAGCTCACTCCTTTGGGAATAGGATCAGTGATTAGCGGATTGTTCAATACACCGTTCCCGACATTTGTCGCAATGATCGTGTAACGGATCACATCCCCGGGTTTATAGTTTATTGCCGTTTGTCCCGTTTTTTCTGCCTGTGTGAGATTGACCTTTTCATCAATAACGGTCAATTCCAGTTTGGGAACTCCCTGTGCATAAAGAAGGGATCCAAAACCCAAGAGAAGCAGACAAAGAGTGATCATGTGTGTTGATTTTCTTATTTTCATCTTTACCTCCATGTTTTTATTTTACAATAACCTGGAAACTTACCGACCCGCTTGCGCCGGGCGCCAGGGTTCCTGACAATTGATAAGATAGATTGGTGACGGGCGGCGTTTGATCACCGTCGTAACTGATGCCGCCGTTGTGACTGTACAATATCGTCATACCGGCGCCTGCAGCGGAATCGGTGATATAGTCAGTATTGTCCGGAATGCTTTCCAGAATAAAGACAAAACTGGCATTTCCATCCCCTGTGTTGGAATAGGTCACGGTATAGGTGACGGTATCTCCGGGGGCAGCTGAGCTCTTGTCAACGGATTTGTTCAGTGTCAGTGTGGGACCGGTCACCAGCACTGTTGCGGTGGGACCCGTACTGATCACGGGAAAATTATCGCCGCTGATCGTCACATTATTCAGATAACTCCCGCGGATCAATGCCGCAGTAGCGGAAAAATTAAGTATCACGCTGTCCGATGGTAAAATAGTCCATGAACCGGACCAGGTAAGCTGGTCACCATTGACGGTCGGGTCTGCCGTCGTCAGACCGCTGACGGTACCGTTGAGGTAGCTGAAACCTGAGGGCAGATTATCCGTTATCGATGTCAGGACACCGGTAATGTTGCCGTTGTTACGGATCCTGATCGAATAATTTACGGTTGCACCGGATGCGACATCGGGTGTAGTCGTTATTTTACTGACAGACATAACGGGCGATTGAACCTCGTAACTATCATAGGAATAATAATTACCGGGTGAACGCGCATCCTCCACCTGGATCGTATAGATTCCCGGTATAATGGCCAGTCCGATGGTCCATAGCGGATAATTCAACAGATCGCCGGCGGATGTGGTAGTCATGACACCGCTCCAGACCACGGAATTCAATTCATCCAGGATCCTGACATTCCGTTGTCCGCCGTTAAAATAGATCGAAAGGGATGAAGGCCATCCTGAGCCCGTAACGGTCAGCGTTTCATTGCGATACCAGATACCGGCATTGCTGTAGGGAGCCGTATCCCTGTCATCATAGATCTCTCCGTAGGCATCGGGATGGGAAGGAGAATAGCTCGTGGCCGTAGCGAGAGCCTGATCAATGGTTGTGGCGCTACCCATGATCTCAGTGAGATTGGCCGATTCGTTTGTTCCGGTTCCGTAAATGATCTTGTAAGAATTATTATAATAAACATTACTTGCAAATCCCGGCATTTGGACTGCCGAATAGGGTACTTGTATATCAAGATAAACGGCATCGGGATATTGCGCGCTTGGCGCAGGAACGACGCGAACATGACCGCTGGTCTGAAGGGGGTCTGATACGGACCAGTATGCCGTTGCATCGGGATTATTGTCGGGATAGGTAATTGAATTCGGATATGTCCATAACATTTCCGATACGCCGCCGAGCTGAATGAACCAATCCAGAAAGTTATCGTTGTCCACATCCAGAGCTACGGACCAGGCGAACTGATAAAGATCTCCCTGTTTACGAACCGGCGTGGATTCCAACGACATCCTGAAAAACAAACTCGTGGTTGAGGACCAATGATACCCAACGGTTCCGTTGGCATCGGTAACAAGATCAATGTAGGATTGGCTCACATCGTTGGCATCCTCATAAAACAGCCATTCATTTGTCAGCATGGGCGACCAATCGCCCGTGAGCGGCCAGGATTCAAGAGCAAACAATTCTGATGGAATAAAAAGGGATAAGACAAAGATACAGAGTAAAATCTTGATTAACCTGGTATAGTGTTTTAATTGAAATGTTTTTTTATTTGATCTAAACATTATTTTACTCGTAAAATATGTTTCAACTAAAATATGTTTCAACGATATTGGGTTTTAGTATTATTTCATGGCCAATACTAAAAGAGACAGAATTATAAGATCTGAACCTATGTAAAGAGATGTCGAGAAAGAGATGTCCATTTTAATATTTTCCCTGTTCATGATAAATTTACCGAAAATCTATTTAGAAGACAATATAAATACGATTAAATTAGGCTCTATACTGGTATAGTGAAGATTAAGTTTAGACGTGCGTTTTTGGGTATATATTGGTCGTTTTATTGAGATAATTTTTGCTTAATACTTTGATCGGTAAAGCAAATTTACATCAGATGTTAACAATGTTTACAATTTATTAAAATATCCAATTAGGAGGTAAATCTTTTAAAATGAGATAATAAATAGTGCAAAAAATAGAAACCTTACAATATCTATTTCTTGTATCTCGACATTAATCGGGATAAAATATATTTTTAATCTCTCCGGCTAAATTTCTAATTCATAGGATCTTCGAAGGATAAATTGTCTGTTGGTATTAGATATATCTTTTGGGATTTAATCTAATATATGATCTCTTAATATTCAGCTCATGTTCACGGAGAATACGATCATTGAACGATCTATACCATTTAAAATCCATGTAACCTGCCAGATGTATTCGCTTGGAAGATGTTGTTTTGAATGCCCCGATCGTCCTATAACCAAAACAGAGTCTTGTTAGACTCTGTTTCTTTAGTAGCCCCGATATTCATCGGGATATACTCCGACAGGACTTTCCCGAAGGGATCCCTATGGGAGAACCTGTGTCCGTCAGCTGACGGATATGCTTGTCCGGCGTAGTCCCATTGGGACGAAGACGGAAGCCAACTAAATTCAATTAATGAATTTAATAATATTGAGAATTGCATTAACACAGAGATCCTGAACCAAGCTTGCCGCCGGCAACCTTTTCAGGATGACGAAATAATTATTTATTTTATGCATATAACCAAAACAGAGTCTTGTTAGACTCTGTTTCTTTAGTAGCGGAGACAGGACTTGAACCTGTGACCTTTGGGTTATGAGCCCAACGAGCTACCAACTGCTCCACTCCGCGATGTTATGCCTTTGTTTCAAGGCAGCGCAATATATAACATTAGATGTGTTTTGTCAAGGTGTAAAATTAATTACTATTGTATAAATAGATCTTTCGACTGCTCCCAACATACAAGATGACACACCTTCGCTAAAGCTACGGTGTGCAGGTAGCTTTACTGATTATTTGATAATTCTTAGTGCCTTCGTTTCTTAGTGAAATTCTTTCATTGTGAGCTTGTTTGGCTTTGCGGTGGGAATATTTTCTTTTTTGTGTCTTTGTGGTACTTTGTGACTTTGTGTGAGGTATTAATTCTCTTCCGAAAAAACATCCGCCTGAAATACCTCAAATGTCGTTTTGGGGTCTTTATAGGCATTGGGCAATAAACCGGCTTTACGGCTCAAATGTTTTAAGGTGGTATCCAGGTCCCATCCTTGCTCGGGAGCGACCTGAGGGAGGAATACTGCCTGTTTATAGCCATGTTTGAGCAATATGCCGTCAACACCAATAACGATATCATGGAAATCGGCTATCTCGGTTAATTCGCTAAGAATGGAAATTTCAATATCAATATCGTCCAGTTCCGATTCGATCAGCGGCAGAAAGCGGGGATCTTGGAATGCGGCAGCATCCGCCATTTCAAATAGAGCGTTCTTAAGTGGTTTAAATCCCTGGATATAACCGATACACCCTCTTAAGGCACCGTGCATATGGAGGGTAACGAACAATCCCAATTCTTTTTCATAAAAGGGATCATTCGACAATTCGGGGTGTTTTTGACCACGGAGTTTGAATTCCAGGTAGCCCCGTACACCTTGTAATAGTTCTTTTTGTTGGTTGTTCAGCATTATATTGTTGATATAATTTTTAAAAACGCAAGATCTTGCGTCTCTACATCATTATTATTTATGTGTTTTAACCCACTTACTAATATTTTGCTGTAATTCCTCGCTGTTCTTAACAAAACGCATAGTCGCGGGTATGGATTGCTGGAAATACTGTCCGTATCGCTTATAGCTTAGGCGGTTATCCATGATCAATGCGATCCCACGGTCTTCTTTTGAACGGATCAGTCTTCCAAACCCTTGCTTGAATTTCAAAATGGCTTCGGGGATACTGTATTCCATGAAGGCGTTACCGCCGTTCTTTTCAATATCTTCGGTTATGGCCTGTACAACCGGTTCTGTCGGTACGGCAAAAGGCAGTTTTGACATCACCAAAACTTCCAGAGGTTCACCGGGAATGTCAACGCCTTCCCAGAATGATTCCGTTCCCAGTAGTACTGAACTTGTTTGCTGTATAAATCTCTGTAAAAGTGCCGTTCTTGAAGCTGAACCCATCTGTGTAATTAGCTGAAAATTATTCTGTTGCGATATAGGCTCTAAAATATTTTTCATGTTCCGAATGGAGGCATACGAAGTGGTTAAAACCAGAGTTCCAAGATGGTGCCGGGAAGATAATTCCCCCACCAGCTGGGCTACATTTTCATCGAAAGCCACATTTCCCGGCTGACCCAAATGTGTAACATTCCAGATCTCGCATTGTTCTTCGTAATTAAATGGTGATTCGTATGTTTCCGTTTTAACGCGATCTTCATCCATCATATCAAGACCGCTGCGTTTCATAAAATATTTAAAACGCTCCGATATCGTTAAGGTCGCAGAAGTTGCAATTACCGCTGATTTATTGCCAAAGATCTTATTATAAAGTTGCTCATTTACATGTAGCGGTGATGCTTTAATGATCAAGTACATGCTTTCGGCATCGGTGGGCAGTTCATACCAATAGATCATATCTTCGGCATCGGGATAAAAGCACGTGCGCATCTCGGCTTGCATTTCGCCAAACATTCTGATCGCGATATCAAGATCGTCGATCTGTTCTGAAATGCAGGCTTTTTCTTTTGGATCAAGTGCTTTGATCTCTTTGAGCAATAAGCTCAGACTTCGTTCCAATCGTGAGGACGAATTCATTAATTCTTCGCATTCAGCAATTTCGGCAAAGGGAGATGATTCCGGTTTATACCGAACTTTTTGAATATAGCGCTGTTCCGCTTTACGAACTTCAGCATTGACGTACGTTAAAAATGCCTTAAAGAATATAGTTGAACTTTTAAGCATGTCCACTACATCTTCTTCGGCCTGCGATAAACGTTTGATGATCATATCGCTATGTTCTTTATTCCATTCATCGTTTTTCCCAACAAAGCGACTTAATGAGACCAATGAACCTAACCTCAATCTTCCCGGAGTAAAGAGTTTATGCAAAGTACGCTCAATTCGCCATGGATTGATCTCCATTCCAAGATATTGATAGGCAGATTTGATCAAATTATGAGCTTCATCAATAATGCATATGGGGTGTTCGGGTAAAATAGAATTATCGGATGCGGCATCTGATAACAAAAGGGAATGATTAACAATGATCACATCGGCATGATAGGCCAATTTGCGTATCTTGCCAAGATAACATCCGTGATGCTCGGCACATTTTTTTGTTGTGCAATACCCGGTCTCTGAGAACAATCTTGCCCATACGTGCGGGACCCGTTTGATCTGGAATCCGCTGTTCTCTTCAATATCACCCGTATTGGTCTCTCTGAGCCAAACCAATAAAGGCAAAAGATGTATACGATCGAACAAATTAATATTCTGATCAAGATTTTTTAACATATAGTGCCATTTGGTCAGACAGATATAATTTTGCCGGCCTTTCAGCATTACGACGGTAAAATCTTTATCGATAAATTCATGAATAAAAGGAATGTCTTTGAAGAATAACTGTTCCTGCAAGGTTTTGGTGTAGGATGACACGACAATAGACATACCATCTCTACGATTTTTTTTCATCCAGCGAATAGCGGGGATCAAATATGCCAGAGACTTCCCTACTCCCGTTCCCGCTTCTGCAACAAGGATCTCTTCCTCGTTAAATGCTTCAACGATATCTCCGGCCAGTTTCATTTGCCCCAAACGCATTTCATAGCCGGGAAGCGATTCTGATAAGGTTCCCTTTAGTCCGAAAACACGATCAATATCTTGCCGGGATATTTTTTTCATTTTAGTATCTTCGCTAACAACACGATTCTTGAAATCACCGAGTTTATTATCGGGCATGGGATGGTAGGGTTTGTTTTTTTCGTTTCCGGTACGCCCGATCTTTTGATAATAATCATGTATCCATCGATAGAGCTCATAATTGGGAATATTGACCATGGGATCCGTAATAAATATGATATCGTTATATAGACTCATATCATAGTAGAACATGATTTCCAGTATTTTATAAAAGAGCCTTCCCGTATTACGGGTATCGACATCTGCCCTGTGAGCACCCTCTGTTTCGAGTTCAAAGTGTGCTGAGAGCGTCTCCAGCTTGCGATCGGGTAAATAATAAAGGAATATACGTGACAGGTCCAATGTATCAATAATCGGGTTCTCTAGCGCTTCCCCAAATTTTTCCTCAAGAAAGCTAACATCAAAACGGGCATTATGGGCAATAAGCGGATAATCGGCAAAAAACGCCAGTATTTCCTCTTTACGCTCCACAAAAGCGGGTTCATTTTCAACCATTGTGTCATCTATACGAGTCAATTCCACAATAAATGGAGGAATGGGCTTGCCGGGGTTACAAAATATATTCAGTTCTTCATCTTTCTCACCGTTAATGAATTTAACGGCTGAGAATTGGATCACTTCTTCAGTTTTGGGCGTTAATCCGGTTGTTTCAACGTCAAAGGCAATGCAAGTTTCAAGATGCAGGTCTTTTAAAAGCTCGGGATTTATTAAAGACAATAGTTTTCCTTTTTTTGTTTTATCTGTCGGGGAATTTACAACCAAAAGAAACAAGAGACAATAATCAATATCCAAATGCGGTTAATTGTCTCTTGGAATTTGTTTCTTGAACTTTTTATTCAGATTCCCGTAAACGCTCTGGTTACGTCAATAAGAAATTCGGGACGATGTTTTACGACCTGAGAAAAAATACGTAAAAACGTTCTCTTGTTCTCATCGATCTTTAAGACTTCTTCACCAATGCGGTTATAGTCCTCGTCCGTCATTTGATAAACGACTTCTTTGATTCGATATTGGCTTTCGTGATTCTTGCCGATCTTTTTATAGATGTCCTTTTCGTATTTTTTAAAGATCTTATCAAGGTGCTTTGGATCCTTGCATGCTTCAGCTGCAGCCTTTCCGGCTGAGATACCGCTTTCAACGGCATGTAATATCCCTCCGCCATTCAAAGGATTGACCATCCGGCCTGCATCACCTGCAATCAATAGATTTTCTTTTGCCAGAATTTCCAAATTCGTGCTGACAGGCACGCCGCCCGTACTGTATTTTTGAATGGATATATCGGGAAAGAATTTATTCAAAAATTCATCGAGATAATCCTTGGCATGCTTCTCTGTGGAAGCATATTTTCCGTTGATACCCAAGCCGATATTTGCGCAATTTCCGGCTTTTGGAAAAACCCATGCGTACCCTCCCGGTGCATATCCGGTACCGATATAGATATAAAGTGCATTCTCTTTCACATTCACATTTGATGCGGTCACCTGAACACAGGGTTCAATATCCTTGGCTTTTAAGGTCGTATTGACGCCCATTTTTTTGGCTATACGACTTTCAACACCATCTGCCGCGATCACGACAGAGGCGAAATATTCATGCTCTTTGCCAAATTCAAGCACTTTGACGCCCATTGCGTGGCCGTCTTCATCCTTAATGATATCGATGACGTTGGTTTTCATGATGATCTTTGCACCCGCATCAACGGCTTTGGCTGCAATATCGTATTCAAATAAGTCGCGATTCAGAACAAATCCAGAATACAGGTCGCTTTTTAGTTTAACTTCTTTACCGTTGGGTAATACAAGGATAAAAGTATCGGATCGAGCACTGATCCACCTTTCTTCCACTTTAACGTATTTATTCAAATCAACATCACCACTGGCTTCGGCACAACGAATTGGAACGCCCATTTCGCGTTTTCTTTCGCATAAAAGGACCGATTTCCCTGCTTTTGCAATTTCCCAGGCGGCAAAAAGACCTGCCGGACCACCACCTACAACGATCACATCCCAATTAGTCTCCATGTTTCACCTCCAAGGCTGCGATCGGACACATTTTTACACATATGCCACATTCGGTGCAGGCTTTGTGATCAACGATCACTTTAAACTCACCCAGCATTAATGCATCGGCGGGACAAACTGCAATGCAGGTTCCACATTGATCACAATGTTGTAATGAATAGATCATGATCAACTCCTTTATTTTTGAATAGCTCCGGCAGTTAGATATCCGAGACTGCTGCCCAAAACATCATATGCCAGATCTTTCCAGCTGAAAATACTTTTTTTACTGAATACATCGTAAAATTCTTTCCCAAGAGAAAAAGTCAAACTGATGCCAAACGATATATTTCTTGAAGGTTCGCTTTCAAACAATAACATATTTTCCAGTGCAAAACTGCTTTGAAGTGTTATAAAATACGCTGTCGTCAAATGCATCCATTTATCTTTTGAAAACCATTTGTCTGTGGGTTGGTACAAAGCAAAGGGCTTATCGGATCTTTCATGGTCAATGGATTCCGAAAGGTCTTGATGTTGGATATCGTAATATTTCACATCAGAGATCTTAATTTTCGTAACCGTGGTATCTGTGCTCTTATCTTGTGCCGATAATACAGTAATGATAATTGTGGCCAAAATTAATAATCGCTTCATTTTAGGACTCCTATTGAGCTGAGAAATACGAATAGTATAAGAATAGGTGCAACGAATTTAACTAGAAAATACCAAATTTTAGAAATACGGACATTACTTTCATGATCACGTATACCATTAAAAAGCTCATCCATAACTTCATGTCGTGTTAAATACCATCCCACAAAGATCGCAACCAGCATACCCCCCAGAGGCAAAAGAATATTTGCCGAGAGATAATCCATGATATCGAAAACGGTCGATCCGAATATTGTAAATCCGGACCATTTCCCAAATGATAAAGCTGACGGAATACCCAGTAAAAAGATCACAAGCGATAAAAGAACAACTGCCGTATGCCGTTTCATCTTCAATTCATCCATCAGGGATGAAACCAACATCTCCAGAATAGAGATCGTGGATGTAAGAGCCGCGATGGAAAGTAAAACAAAAAACAAAAAAGAGAAAACATTGCCGCTCGGCATAGAACTGAAAACGGCCGGAAGCACATTAAAAACAAGTCCGGGACCTTCTGCAGGATTAAAACCCATGGCAAAAACAGACGTAAAGATCGCCAATCCCGCCAATAATGCGATCAGCGTATCCAATAAAGCTATCATTACGCCACTAAAAAACATATTGTCATTTTTCTTAAGGTAAGAGCCATAAGTAAGTAAAACGCCCATACCAACGCTCAGGGTAAAAAATGCATGCCCCAAAGCGATAAGGACAGTTTTCAGGGTAACCGTACTCCAGTTTGGATGAAGCAAGAAACGAAGACCTTTATCACTCCCCTCCAACGAAACGCCCCACAAAACTAGAAAGATCAAAATGACAAAGAAGATCGGCATAAGAAATTTTGCAAGTTTTTCAATGCCATTCTTTACACCTAGATACACAACGATCCCACCCATAGCGACAAAAATAAACTGCCAGAATATGATCCAGGCAGGATTGCTTACCAGATCACCAAAATGGTTGGCAGCATCTCCTGCCGACTGAAAAGACGTGATCTTGCCTGAAATTGATTCGATGATATAACCCATTGACCAACCTGCGATCACATTGTAGTATGATAGGATGATCAATCCGGTCAAAAAGAACATTCCTCCCACACCGATCCATAATGTTCTATGTTTTTTGGCAAGATGTTTAAAAGTTGAAACCGGACCTTTCTGAGAATTGCGGCCAAGAAGGATCTCCGCGATCAGCACAGGTAATCCAATTAAAAGGATACAGATCAAATAAATAAAAATAAACGCTGCACCACCGTTTTCACCGGTGATATATGGAAATTTCCAAATATTTCCCAGTCCCACAGCCGAACCGGCTGCCGCTAGAATAAATCCAAGCTTATTTCCCCAGTGTTCCCTCGTCTCTAGCATAAATCCCTCAAATTAAAATTGATAACTAAGTTGAATACCATTGATCTTTGGATCCGGTTCAAGTATAAGCCTCTCATTTGGAAAAGCACTAAGATGTGCATCCACATAGGCGTCCATCAGTGAATAGACATAGACCGCCGCAAAGAACCATGTAAACTGTTTGGCGGTAGCCAATGCTTCGGCTGATGTTATTGTAGCATCAATATTATTGTAATAGTCCAGGTAATGATATGCAGCATAGCCGCCCAAGGCCAATTCCGCGCCCATAAAAACAGTACCTTTGATCCATTTTTGATTATAAAATTGTCCGCCTGCCGGAAAGACCATCGATAAGCCGATCGCCAGACCCGGGGATCTCTTTTTTCCCTGAAAAATAGAAAGTGAATCCGATTCTTCCGCCGAAAGGGAGTAACAGAATAAAAGCAACATAATTACGAACAATACTTTTTTCATTTTACCATTGCAATAGCTTCGATCTCGATATCTACATCTTTAGGTAAACGTGCCACTTGTACGGCTGAACGTGCCGGCGCATTCTCGGGGAAAACTTCTGCAAAAACTGCATTGACATTGGCAAATTGAGCCAGATCTTTCATAAACACGGTAGTTTTAAAGATAGTGTCTTTGCTGCCGCCACCCGCCTCAACGACTGCAATTACGTTCATTAAGGCAGCTTTTGCAGCTTTATCGATATCATTCTCGATCAGTTTGCCGGTTTCCATGTCAACGGGTAATTGTCCCGACGTAAATATCAATTTGCAGTTAGTGGTTCCCTGTGAATATGCGCCGATCGGAGCCGGGGCCTTATCAGTCAAGATGATCTCTTTCATATTATCTCCGTTATTTAATGTTAACCGTTTAAAATGAACATTTTTTATATTAATTCAAAATAAAAATAATGTGTTCTCAATGTTGAATAGCATACAATTTTTCCGGGGAACAGAAAAGCGAATATCGTATTATTACACCTTGATATTTTAATATTGTTAATGCATGATATTAACTATAAATTATAAAGAATTTTTAATGATAGAGGTGAAATAATGAAAAATGATTACGTATGTCCGTTTTGCAAAGGTCACCTGAAAGTTAAGAACAGTGTGATTTTTTCTGCCCGCAAACCTAACGGCGAACGAGGAATTCTTCTTCTAAGTCCGGAAATTGGTAATTACACGGTCAGAAAACATCGCACTTTCAAACTTGAAGATGGCGATAAAACAGATCTTTATTGCCCGATCTGTCATGCAAACCTAATGGCTCAAAACTACAATAATAACCTCGCCCGTATCATCAGCATAGACGAATACGGTGAAGAGAATATTATTTTGATCTCCGAGATCGTCGGAGAACGTTGTACTTATGTTATCCATGGAAAACAAGTAGATCGTTTTGGTGACGATGAACCGAATTACTTCGGCGCGGGAACGGAGTTTTAAAAGACTGAAGTCTTTTAAAACTCAAGGCAAAAGTATAAAGGCTCGATATATCGGGCCTTTTCTTTTTTGTATTAATAATTAAATATTGAAATTTTGAGTGTTGATTTGGGTATGAAACGAATTACTGTCTGTCATCCTGATTCGCCAGTTGGCGGAGAAGGATCTATTCATGTCACAGCGTATTTAGAATGGATCTTCTAAAAAGATTATTAAGAAATTTCATTTCAGGATTCATTGTTTTTATCAATTTAATTTTCTTCTCCCGTTTCCACCCTTTAATTCTCTTTTCCTGCTCTATCGCTTGATTAATATTCTGGAACCAATCAAAATAGATCAAATAATAACACCGGTATTTATTATAGAAGGAATCCTTTTCTACATAACGATGTTCATATAGCCGTCGTGCAATATTGTTTGATACTCCTGTATACAAAACCTTTTTTGTGAAATTGGTCAAAATATAAACGTAATAATTATGATTTTTCATTTGATAAAATATGAAAAATAAAAACTTAAATAAATAATTGAAAATAATGTGTGATGTATATCACTAAATATATTTCATTATTATGAATAGATCCTTCGACCCCGAAGCATCGGGGCTCAGGATGACACATTCTTTGCCTTTTGCCTTTATACTTTTGCCTTTCAATTTGATCACTTTGTGATCAAATTGAGCAATCCGCCGGAATCCAACATTTCTTGTGCAAAGTCCGGAAGAGGCGGAAAGGTATAGATCTTACCGTTGGTCAGATCTTTCAGTTCGCCTTCTTTAATATTGATCTCTACATCGGAGCCACTTTTAATGTAATTGCTAACTCCCTGACATTCAATAGCTAAGAAGCCGTTGTTAATGCAGTTTCTATAGAATATTCTTGCGAATGAATCTGCAATTACCGCCTTAACGCCGGCACCGCGCAATGCCCAAACGGCATGCTCGCGTGAGGAACCGCATCCAAAATTCTCACCGGCAATGACCACATCTCCCGCTTGAACTTTATTGACAAATTCCTTATCGAGATCTTCCATGGCATACTTTGCCAAGTCGGCTTCTTTATCCATATTGAGATATCGTGCCGGAATGATCTCATCGGTATTGATATGGTCGCGTTTATATACGTGTGCTTTCATTATTATTCTCCTAGATCTTTACGTGGATCTGAAATATAACCGTTGATGGCAGAAGCGGCTACGGTAGCCGGACTTGCCAGATAGACCTCTGAATCTGGACTTCCCATGCGGCCGACGAAATTTCTGTTCGTAGTTGAAATACATTTTTCACCACCGGCGATAATACCCATATGACCACCCAAACATGCACCGCAAGTGGGTGAAGATACCGTTGCTCCGGCTTCCATAAAGATATCAAGCAAGCCTTCTTTGTTCGCTTGTTTCCATATATCCGTTGTGGCTGGGATCACAATACAGCGTGTTCCTTTAGCGACTTTATGCCCTTTAAAATACGCGGCAGCTACACGAAGGTCTTCGATCCTGCCGTTTGTACATGAACCGATATATGCCTGATCGATCTTGATCTTTTCGTGTATATCAGAAACGGCTTTTCCGTTATCGGGCAAATGCGGAAATGCAACCATGGGTTCAAGCGCTGTAACGTCGATATTGATAACCTGCTCATATTCTGCATCATCATCGCTTTGAACCAGGTCAAAATCACCTTCAGACCGGTCTTTTAAATATGCCAGGGTTTTATCATCGGCAGCAATGATGCCTGATTTTCCACCGGCCTCAATGGCCATATTTGTAATGGTCATACGTGCTTCGATTGATAAGTCATCTATGACTTCACCTTTGAATTCCATTGCTTTATAACGGGCACCGTCCACGCCGATACGACGAATGATGTCAAGAATGATATCTTTGGCATAAACACCTTCACCTAGTTTTCCGCTGATATTGAAAAGAATGGTCGGCGGCACCTTGAACCATAATTCTCCGGTAGCTAGAGCTGCGGCAAGATCCGTGCTGCCAATACCGGTTGAAAATGCTCCCAATGCTCCGTGAGTACAGGTATGGGAATCTGCGCCGACAATGGTCATGCCGGGTTTTACATGTCCCTGTTCGGGTAATAAGGCATGGCAAACGCCATGATTGCCCAATTCATAAAAAGTCTCTATCCCCATTTCATCGGCCCAAAGTCTGATCTTCCGAACCATTTCTGCTGATTTAATATCTTTATTGGGTACAAAATGGTCCGGCATGATCACGATCTTCTCGGGATCAAAAACTTTATTTATACCATGTTCTTTTAACATATCTATCGCCGGTGTTGTTGTAACATCGTGGCACATGATCAGATCAAGCCTGGCATTGACCAGTTCTCCCGGTTTTACGCTTTCTTTTCCCGCATGCTTTGCAAGGATCTTTTCAGTTATTGTTTGTCCCATTTTTTATCCTTTTGTATTATAAGCGTTCATATATCTGTTCAATCCGGAAATAATGGCCAGCAAACCGGCTCGTATCACATCTTCGTGTACGGCACGTCCGGAAAATACTTTTCCGTTGGCATCTTCTAGCTTGATCGACACATCAGCCAGGGCATCTGTTCCACCCGTAATGGCCTTTAGGTTGTATTCAAGCAGTTTTACAGAAGGATCGATAATACTCCAAACGGCCTTGCTTAAAGCATCGATGGGGCCATCCCCCACTCCGGTTCCAATTCGTTCTTCATCATTGATACGAAGCTTGACGGATGCCGTCGGTATCATACTGTTACCCGTTGTAACCGTGAATCCTTCCAATTTAATTCTCTTTTCAACATCGGAAAGCTGACCGATAATATCCATAGCGATAGCTAAAACATCATCACGTTCCACGGTCTTGTTCTTATCGGCAAGATCTTTTACTTTTTCTATTACTTGAAGGGTCTGCTCTGAGCTTAAAATGTAACCTTCTTCTTCAAGCAGAGCAACAATGGCATGCTTACCGCTATGCTTGCCGATCACAATGTTCTCGCCGGACCAACCGACATCTTCCGCATTCATGATCTCATAAGTAGCTTTACTTTGCAGTACACCGTGTTGATGAATGCCGGCTTCATGTGCAAATGCATTTAAGCCGACAATAGCTTTATTTCTTGCTATGCTCAATCCGGTTAAATTGGAAACCAAACGACTGGTCTTGAACAATTCTTTGGTATTGATATGTGTATCGGCATCAAAAAAGTCCTTACGGGTCTTAAGGTTCATGACCACTTCTTCAAGAGAAGCGTTTCCCGCTCTTTCACCGATCCCGTTGATACAGCATTCCACTTGCGTAGCACCCTGTCTTACGGCTGCCAGTGAGTTTGCTACGGCATTTCCAAGATCATTATGGCAATGGACGCTGATCACGACATTTTTTGCTTCAGGTACTTTTTCAAAAAGCGTTTTGATGCGGTTAGCGAATTCTTCCGGTTCCGTATAACCGACCGTATCGGGTATATTAATGGTGGTTGCGCCGGCATCAATCACCGCACTGACGACATCACACATATATTCCAGACTGGTGCGGCCTGCATCTTCAGGTGAAAATTCCACATCGTCGCAGTAGCTTTTTGCCCGCTTAACCGCATGCACGGCATCGGCGATAACTTCTTCTTTACTTTTGCGGAGTTTTTCATCTCTATGTATGGCAGAAGTTGCAATAAATGTATGAATACGGGGTTTTTTAGCATATTTAACCGCTTCCCAGCAGCAATCTATGTCTTTGTCCACCGCACGCGCAAGCCCGCAGATCACGGGACCTTCAATGGTTTGGGCGATCTTTTTCACTGCTTCGAAATCACCCGGTGATGCCACAGGGAAACCGGCTTCGATCACATCGACACCCAATTTGGACAGTTGTTCGGCAATTAATATTTTTTCATTTACCGTCAGTGAGGCACCGGGACTTTGTTCACCGTCCCTGAGTGTTGTATCAAAGATAAGGATGTTCTTAGACATAACGTTCCTTTTTGTGTTGTTTGAGATCTGATATTATCAATGTATGTATCCGATCATTAATGATATTCATTAGCTTAAACTCTCTTGTCGAAGAGCCGTGCTATTCGTCTAGTAGTAGGAAGTTTTCGAATCCCTTTTTTCTTAGGATGCAGGCCGGGCATTCGCCACAGCCATAACCCCAGGGATGTAAAGTGGAATGATCACCGACATAACAAGTATGAGAATGCTTTATGATCTCGTTCATGACGCCCAAACGATCGCTGAGAGCCCATATTTCGGCCTTGCTCATAGATTGTAAGGGTGCACAAATATGAAGCTCATAATCCAAGCCTTTGGATAATGAATCTTGCATGGACGAGATGAAATCCATGCGGCAATCTGGATATCCCGAATAATCGGCATCATTCACACCGATAATAATATCCTGAATGCCTCTTTTATATGCTAAAGAAGCTGCCAGAGTCAGAAAAACAATATTTCTTCCGGGGACAAAAGTGTTCGGCAGATCATTTTTACCGGTTTCAATGGTAATGTCATCGATCATGGCTGTACCGCCAATTTCTTTGAAAGCTGCAATCGAGAGTTCATGAAGTTTAATATTTTCTTTTTCGGTAATATGTTTAACGCTGTCATATTCGATCCGATGACGTTGTTCATAATGAAAGAACACGGCCTCTACCGCAGCATATTCTTTAAGCGCCCAATAAATACAGGTGCTGGAATCTTGCCCGCCGGAAAAAAGTACCAATGCCTTTCTTGATTGCATTATTTTACTCCGATCGCCTTGTGGGTTTGAAAAGTCAAACGCCATTCCGGATTTTTCAGTACATATCTATAGCAATATTGAGCAACATTCGAAGAGAAAAATTCTGATGAATGCGACCCGATAGCTTTATCATGAGTCGGGTTCTTGGGAGAAATGAACTTATGATCCGTTTCCAGTCCATAGGTTTCCGGTATTTCATCCATACCAAGTACGAACTTCAACTCATTGCATTTTTTAATTTTCAATTTATCGTTCTTTGGCGAAACCGTTATCCAGTCAAACAGTTCATGCTTCGGCAGATACATGCCGTTTGTCTCGATCGCGATATAATACCCCTCTGCCTTCAGAGCTTCTGCAAGTTCCGTCGTATCATTCATCAGGGGTTCACCACCGGTCAACACGATAAATTTTGATCTATAGTCTTTTATATTCGCCATGATCTCCGAAACACTCATATCAATTCCGGTAAGGAATTCGGTATCGCAAAAATCACATCGTAAATTACATTCTGCAAAGCGAATGAATACAGCGGGTGTTCCGGACCAATATCCTTCACCCTGATAACTGTAAAATATCTCGTTTACTTTATATAAACTGCTTTGCTGCTTGGCGTTTCCCATATTGCAACCTGTTTTATCATTAATCCTGCATTTTCAAGACGATCGGAACACCATTTACATAAATTTTCGGCTGTGGGTTCATATGGAAATATCACATGATGCAATTCCATAGGAAAATTGTTCATCAGCAGATCATCTTTTTCATAGATCACCGTTGCATGATCAAGCACATCAACGACCTGTTCCATGATAATTTTTTTCAGATCATTGAAATCAATGACCATCCCGTTAGCATCTTCACTGCCACTGATCGTCACTTCCATTTTATAAGTATGTCCGTGCAGGTTCCAGCACTTGCCCTTATGGAAGCTCAAACGATGAGCCGTGTCAAATGAAAATATTTTTGTAAGTTCCACTTTCGTGTCCTCTTTTAATCCGTCGGAAGATATTACATAATGTCAAAAGATACAATAGTCAAAAACCAATAAACAAATAAAGAAAATATCTTTTGGCTCTTGAAATTCGCATCTTGTCTCTTGGACTTTGTCTCTTGTCTCTTTTATTTCACGTATTCATCATGTATCGCTTTGATCGTGGCAGCTCTGTCTGTTTTCTTTACAATGAAATAGGCTGCTACGGGAGATGCTCCGACAGAGATGATCTCAATATTGATGCCTTTAAGTGAAACAGCGGTGAAAATTCGACCGGCAAGTCCGACCTTTTCCATTATACCGTTGCCTACGGCTGCAATGACCGAAATATCGTCTTCGGCGATGATCTCGCTGACAGCATGAAGATCGAGGTTTTTTACTAGCTTGGCAGATCTTTTAAGATGAGCCGTCTCGATCAAAATATTAATTGTCGTTTGTGAGGTAATTACCGATTTAATGTTAATGCCTTCACGGTCCATAGCGGAACTGACCTTAGCCAGGATTCCGGGCTTATTTCCGATCCCGGCACCTTTTAATTTCAAGATACCGATATCATCGGAAAATGTAACGCTTTTGATCACATCATCATGAACATTCGATGCACGCTGAATGCTGGTTAAGGGTTTGGATAGATCTTCAACCGTGGCAATATTATATATCCTGATCGGAATGCCGGCTTCACGCAAAGGTTCAACAGTCCGCGGATGCAATATTTTAGCGCCAAAATAAGAAAGCTCGGCCGATTCCATATAACTGAGTTGTTCGATGCGTTGTGGACTCTCTACATAGCGGGGATCTGCGGTTAAAAAGCCATCTACATCTTTAAAAAGATCCAAGGATAAGGCGTTAATGCATTTTGCGATCGCTGCGGCAGAATAATCACTTCCTCCGCGACCCAGCAAGGTGGTTTTACCTTCTTTTGATACGCCGTAAAAGCCCGGAACTACAACGATCTTTTTTCCTTCAATCGCTTTCTTGACATTGTCTCCGGTTTTAACGAAATCAACCGTTGCGTTGGCAAATTCGCCATCGGTAAGCAAACCCAAATCCTCCGGAAGTATCTCCTCGGCTTTAACATGATAATAGTTTAAAATTCCCGTCAGCATAAGGGCGGACAGGCGTTCACCGTAGCTTAAGATCGTGTCATTGACAAATGCAGGCGTTTCTCCAAAAAAATTAACACCCTGAAGATATCGTTTCAATCTTTTGACCCGGTTTTTTACGGCTTCAAATATTTCTTCGCGAACGATGGGATCGTCCACCACCTCATCAAGTGTTTCTTTTTTTAACGCCAATAACGAATCGGTCAATTCAGCAATAGCAGTTTCATCATTTTTAATTTTTTCCAGGGCATTGACCAACATATCCGTTACCCCATAAAATGCAGATACAACGATCACCAATGATGTATCATATTTACCGATCACGTCAACAATGCGAAGGATGTCATCTTTTTTCTTTAAATTGGAACCGCCGAATTTCAGAACATGGTGAGTCATTG
>CAZSGO010000003.1:0-27946 GCA_964606395.1 uncultured bacterium | reverse complement strand
TCTTTGTCTTTTTCCTGCTCACCGGACTTATTTTCGCCGAAACCAAGATCATTGCCCATCGCGGTTTTTCAGCCAAAGCACCCGAAAACACACTCATTGCTTTTAAAAAGGCCATTCGTAGCGGTGCGGATTATTTTGAATTGGATGTTCATAAAACTACCGATGATTCCGTGATGGTAATTCATGACGGTACGGTAGACCGCACGTGCTCAAACGGCATCAATGGCAAGATCGCTGATATGAGTTTCGAAGAAACCCGGACCGTCCGCATGGGTTACCCTGAAAAATTCGGCAAGAAATTCAAACATGCCGGTATCCCCACCCTTAAAGAAGCTCTGATCTGTGCCAAAGGAAAGATCAAAGTCTGCGTTGAGATCAAAGCCTCCAATGTGGAAGCGTCTGTTATCAAAACGATCAATGATCTTCAGATGAACGACGAAGTGATCATTTTTGCTTTCGATTATGAGGTCCTTAAAAACATCCGGGCATTGGATCCCGTCATTCCTGTTCTTTATCTCAGAAGTGTCGTTAATGAAGAAACCATTCAAATGGTCAAAGCGATCAACGGTCAAGCCATTGGTGCCGGACTGAAAACACCTCTTACGTCGGAGCTCCTGAACCTGGCACATGCAAACGATATTGAATTGTGGCAATGGACCGTTAACAAACCGGAGGATATGGAACGTTTGCTAAACATCAGCGCTGACGGTATCATTACCAATCATCCGGACGTGGCATTGAAATTACGCCGTACAGAAAAAAAGAACTCCTTTTAAAAAAATAAGCTGAAACAAAAACTTCTCTCAATCCTTAATTTCATTATAGATATATAAAAAGGACTTATCATGGCAGACATCAAAATGAAAAGATCACTCAACGCGTTACTCTACTCTCTGGCCATTATAACAGCAGCTGTTATTCTGGGACAGGCTTTATTGAACCGCAATACAGCCAATGAAACCATTTCGGTCACCGGCTCCAGCAAGATGGATTTTACATCTGACCTCATTGTATGGGAAGGCAGTTTTAACAAACAGAATTTGGACCTGAAGAAAGCCTATACAGATTTAAATACCGATAAAGAGATCGTTCTAAGTTACCTTACATCTAAAGGCATTCCCGAGAATGAGATCGTCTTCAGTGCGGTCAGTTCGCAGAAGAACAGTTCCCCGAAATACACGGAAGACGGCAAATACATCGGGCAAACCTTTACCGGTTACACGCTGACCCAGTCTGTTGAGATCCAGTCCAAAGATGTCATTAAGATAGAAAAAGTCTCCCGTGAGATCACCGAATTACTTTATAAAGGTGTCCAGTTTTACTCCCAGATGCCGCGGTATTACTACACCGGATTATCCGACCTGAAGATCGAGATGATCTCAAAGGCCACCGAGAACGCACGGCTCAGGGCGGAAAAGATCGCCGAGAATTCCGATGCCAAGCTGGGGAAACTGGCTTCAGCTTCGATGGGCGTATTCCAGATCACCGGACAGAATTCGGATGAAAACTATTCCTGGGGCGGCGCCTTTAATACCAGTTCCAAAGAAAAGACCGCCTCGATCACCATGAAATTGGTCTATCGGTCAAAATAAAACGAAAAGAAATGGGTGCATACATTAAAGACTCGGGATTCCGGGTCTTTTTAACTTGTCTCTATATATTTGATACACAGGTTACATACTGCTAATTTTGCCTTTTGCCCTTTGCCTTTTTCTTACTTTAGTAAGAATTGTATTTATCTTCCCACCTCAGTATCCGCCACTTTCCGTCCGCACCTTTTCGGAAACGGAAATCGGCATCGCCGACCAATGTGGTGTAGTCACCGAGTGTCAGTTGGTAGGATTTGGAAATGTCAGCGATATTGGCAGTTTCGAACCAGAGGTCATTTTCGAGTATGACCTCTTCCCCGTTCATCTCGTAGAAGGTGCTGTCCAGGGTGGTTTGCCAGATGAGGTCGATGTAATTGAACGCATTCAGGAATCGTCCCGTGGTTTTCAATTCCACCGATCGCATCCAGGAATCATAGTGGCCGGTCCCGCTTTCATCGCTGGGTTGGTAGTAAACAAATACGAATTCCGAATCGATCAGATTGGCATACATCAGGCTGTCCCGGTAAATATATGCGTACTTGAAATTGTGCAGTACGTCGGCCGGACTTGCCTGATCCATCCTGTAAATGGAATTCCCGCCATCCAGATCGCCGAGGGTTGGAGCGAACATATTCTTGCAGCCGAACACCAGCAGTACCGTAAGAATGGCGACAAACAAGAGAACGATTTTAATGATCCTCTTTTTCATAAAAGTAATATAGTGCGAAAATGTTCAAAATGCAAAAGACGTGAGACGTGAGATTTTTCATGAGAAATAATAAATAATATTCATAATTACTTACTTTCTCTTACCCACTATCTTCCGGCTTCTATATACTTCCTTGAAAGATTCCTTCAAATTCTTTATATTTCTACAAATCAAAAATATTCGGAGATAAAAAATGAAAGCATTACTCGTGGTCGATATTCAGGGAAAATTCATCAAAGGCAAATACGCCTATGAAGAAGAGCAATTCATTAAAACGGTCAATCATGCCATTGACACGTTCCGCGAAGCAGGCAAGCTGATCGTTTTCGTACATCATCTGGATAAAAATATCGCTCCGCTAACACCCGGTTGGGAATTTGATGAACGGATACATATAAAATCTGACGATCCAAAAGTCTGGAAGAGAAAAGGTAATGCCTTTGACGGCACCGATCTGCGAAAGATCCTCAATGACCATAATATTGACGATGTGACCGTTTGCGGACTGGTAACCCAAAACTGTATCCGATCAACATGCATCGGTTGTATCGAAGAAGGCTACAAAACCCATTTGATAAAGTACGGCACAACGAACTGGACAAAAAATCCGCAGAAGACCATTGATGATGTTGAGGCGGAGTTGATCGAACTGGGTGTAACGCTTATAGAATTGTAAACCATGCGTGACAAACGATTCATAGCCGAACATCGCGGCGGATTGCTCTGCAAAGAGCATCACAGGCTCTTGATCGTATGGTCCTCCGCGTGTGCCACTCATGTTCTCGGTTTAATGCAAAAAGAACCGGATAGTATCCTAATACAGGCATTGCAGATCGCCGATCAATGGGCACAAGGCAAGATCCCGACGGGGACGGCAATAAAGGCCGCCCGGGAAGTCCATGCCCATGCAAGAACCTTGACCGATCCCGTTGATATCGCCGTTGCCCGTGCCGTGGGCCATGCCGTTGCTACCGCACACATGGCAGATCATTGTTTGGGTGGAGCGATCTATGCACTGAAAGCCACCAAACTTCACGGAGTATCCATAGAAAAAGAACGGAAATGGCAAAACAGTCAGTTGACAGAAGATATTCGCGGGCTGGTTCTGTCTTCGAGAGTTGCAAAAGAAACCGTATTTAAGCTCCTTTAATACCTATTCATAAACTTTGGGCAATCATGTTTTCAAACAACACCTGTTTTGTTTATGGAGCTGATCTGATATAAAAATATTATATAGTCTTATGATAAAATTTGTTTATCTTTACAACAAATAACCCACAGTACAAAGGTGTTGTTATGCGCCTAAAACAATTACTTGTCGTTGTACCCCACAGCGGGCTGGTCATTCCGGAAGAGATCGAACCCGGGTCGCTTTCTGAACAATTTCCCGAACTTCTGGAAAATGTCGATTGGTACACAAATTACCTTTATGATTTCCGCGATATCCTGGGAAACCGGCAGTCCACCTTCCCATATTGCAGCCTATTACTGGAAGCTAACCGGCATCCCGATATGCTTGACGACTGCGTCCCAAAAAAGGACGTGTTAGGGCGAGAACTCTATAAACGCGGTCATATTCCCAATGATATCATAAGGACAGCGCTTTCAGACAAATATCTTTTGCCCTACCATCAGTCCATCAGCGACACGATCACCACAGGAATTGATTTTCTTTTAGACGGTCATTCCACGATCACCGCGAACGGGGTAGCCGACAACCAGATCGACCTGATGAACTATCAGCATACGCCGTTGGATGACAGGCCGGTATTTTTCTCCCCGCAGATATTTATCGAAACTTATGCCAAAGCCCTGAGAAAGCGGTTGCCTGATATCATTGTCACAATAAATGATTCGGAGTACCATCATATTTACGGCCATGTTTGTGCACAGCACTGTATCAACACACTGAAGAGGAGCGGTAATCGCGTCCCGGGTATTTTACAAGAGACAAATCAGGCTTTATACATGAATCCGGACGGCACACCAAACGTCATAGCTATCAATCGGCTGAGAAAAGCATTTGCCGAAGCGATCTATGAGACCCATAAAAAGGTCAGGAATATTGGCCAGGGAAGTAAGATCCTGGATGTGCCGATTACACGGCAAACCTTTGATTACGACTGTGGCGCAAAAGCCCTGCAAACCCTCTTGGTTTATTACGGACTCGATATCCGCGAGGATATGCTGATAAAAGAGCTGCGAGCTTCTAAAGTTGATGGCTCGTCTATTCGTTCAATTCGGCAATATGCTCAAAAGCAAGGGTTTCACGTAAATGCCCGCCAAAATATGAGCATTAACGATCTTATTCACAGTATCGATGAAGGATTTCCCGTCCTTGTACTTGTTCAAGCCTGGGCTGAAAAAAAACTAAGCGAAGAAGAATGGCGCAGCAATGAAAATGACGGACACTACGTGATCGTGATCGGCTACGGAAAAGATAAGATCATTTTTGAAGACCCTTCTTCTTTCAACCGGACATGGCTAACCCACAAAGAATTTCTGAACCGCTGGCATGACGTCAATCCCGAGAACAGTCAGAAGATCCACCGTTTCGGAATGATCCTTCACGGCCGGGACCCTGTTGAACAAACCCTCATACATATGGAATAGCTTTTGTCATGATCTCTATCCCATCATACACGATCAATTTCTCCAAAAATACAACTAATATGAAAAACCCACTTTAAAAATCACAATTCATCTATCCACAGCCGTTCTTGCGGCCTTGGGATAATGACCCTAAACCCACAGAACCTCCAACTTGTAACAGGAAAGACAAACAGATGAAAGATCTAAAAACAGTAAACAGGACCACATTGTTTTTGACATTGACCTTTGTGATCAGCTTCTCGGTAGCCGGTATATTCAAATTATTGGGCGGAACTTACACAAACCAGCTCAGCCTTACCGTTTTAGGTGTTATTTACATGTTCATACCCGCTTTGTGTACGATCATCGTTAAAAAATTCATCCATCATGAAAAACTCAAAACCGATCTGCAGATATCCTTCAAGATCAACAAATGGTTCTTTGTAGCATGGCTTTTGATGCCCATCATAAGCTTTCTTTCCGTGGGCATTAGCTTGCTGATCCTCCCGGATGTAAGTTTTAGTTCGGGAATGACCGGTATGCTGGCACGATTCGAACCGTTGATGACCCCGGACCAGATGGATCAAATGAAAAGCGCGATGGAAACGCTTCCCATCAATGCGGTTTGGCTGATCCTGATCCAAGGTTTAATTGCGGGGGTAACGGTGAATGCGCTTGCCGGTTTTGGAGAAGAGCTCGGCTGGAGAGGGTTCCTGCTTCAGCAATTCAAAAACATGAGTTTCATAAAAGCAACTCTTCTCATTGGTTTCATTTGGGGTATTTGGCATGCTCCCCTCATTTTAATGGGTCATAATTATCCCCAGCACCCGATCGTCGGAGTTTTCATGATGATCATTGTCAGCACCTTGATCAGTGTTCTCCTTGTTTATATAACCATTAAATCAAGATCTGTCATTGCCGCTGCCATTATGCACGGAACCATGAACGCTACCGCCGGGATCTCGATCATGTTGATCAACGGTGGAAATGATCTGACCGTCGGCATGGCGGGCTTAACCGGGATACTTGCCGTTCTTCTTGTTATCGTTTTGTTGTTCATTTACGATTATTTTATCAGCAAAGATAAAATATTAATAAACAAAATAAGCAATTATCTGTAGGCTACCGATTGACCCCAAGCAAACTTATGCATCGGATAAAATTTGAAAAGCACGTCGGCACGAATGATAAGGAATAATTAAACGGGAACTATTTTCCTCTTTAAAATGTGTATATTTTGAACATTATAATCCGATATTAATCAAAGGTGCTGATCATGAAAACAAAGATCAAAGATCATTTGAGCGATCCACAATACCTTGAACAGCTATACAGATCTGACAAAAAGAGTTTTACAAACGCGTTTTACGAGATATATCCTGATATCTCCAATCATGTACTCGCTGAATTCTGGAAACATCGACTAGAGACCCAAAACAAGCAACAGCCTGTTGCAGTAAAAAAGAATATCCTCTTTTTGATCTTGGCCTGTCTTATCGCCGGCGTATTGATAAAAATTCCACAAATATTCGGTTTTGATCCGGACATCTATCCTTTCTACGAGAGAAATGCGGGGCTCATTGTATTCCTTGGATTGGCTTTCTATGCCTTTTTTACCAAGGCCATCGTAAAACCGAAGCAGATCATTCTGACATTGTCCATGTTCATCGTTTCAGCCCTTTACGTTAATCTTCTTCCCGTTTCTCCGGGCAGCGATTCCATCAAGCTGGCCTATTTACATTTACCGCTTTTGCTGTGGTGCATCTATGGTCTGGTCTATATTGATCTTGACTTGTCCGATCGATCAAAGCGGATCGACTATATTAAGCATAACGGCGACCTAGCTATTTTGATGGGCATTATCATGATTTGCGGCGGTATCCTTACGGTAATAACCATGCTACTGTTCTCAGCGATCGATATAAATATTGATCAATTTTATTTCGACTATATCATAATCTGGGGACTGGTTTCCCTACCGATCGTTGCAAGCTTTATCATCCGTCAATTTCCCTCTATCGCAAACAAGATCGCGCCGATCATTGCGAACATCTTCAGTCCTCTCGTATTGATCACCTTGCTGGCTTACCTCATCAGCATGCTTGTGGGCGGAAAAAGCCCCTTCCACGACAGGGACTTTTTGCTCGTTTTCAATATGATGCTTTTAGGCGTCATGGCCATTATTATTTTTTCCATCTCAGAAAACAATCCGCATAAAAGACAGCACTTTAACGAGATCATCTTGTTCTCCTTGGCGATCCTTGCCGCGATCATTGATCTGGTCGCCTTGACCGCCATTCTTTACAGGCTGGGAGAATTTGGGTTTACACCCAACCGCATTGCCGTGCTGGGCTCCAATTTGTTGATCCTTGGGAATTTGATCCTGATCATACTTGATCTTTACCGGGTAAACTTCAAAGATAAAGAGATCAAACATATTGAATTGACGATCGCCCGTTATTTGCCCTTATATGCGGGATGGCTCGTTTTTGTCGTTTTTGGATTTCCCTTGATATTCGGATTAAAATAACGCTATTACATGTTTTTAAAGTAAGATGATCTTTGCTCCTAGCATTTTACGTTTTCCCTCAATTTTTGCGTTGCAATGAAATCACTTTTACAGTAGTTTAACAATATACATAAAGAACCGCTTAGTAAAGTATCGCCGCCGGTATCCAAAACTGCTTTTTGAAAAGCATTTAATTTGGCTTATTGATAAACAGCCCATTCATTCATTTTAAATAATTATGGGGGATAAGCTTAAAAGACAGGAGTCAATTATGGCAGAAAAAAAGAAACTAACTTCAACATCGGGTGCTCCGATCGTCGACAATCAAAACGTCGTGACGGCCGGAAAAAGAGGACCCATGCTTCTTCAAGATGTATGGTATCTTGAAAAACTGGCACATTTTGATCGTGAGGTCATCCCCGAAAGACGTATGCATGCCAAAGGCTCCGGTGCTTTTGGAACATTTACGGTAACTCACGATATTACCAAGTATACAAAAGCAAAGATCTTTTCCGCCGTTGGAAAAAAGACCGATCTTTTCGCCAGATTTTCAACGGTTGCCGGTGAACGCGGTGCAGCAGATGCCGAAAGAGATATTAGAGGTTTTGCTGTCAAATTTTACACCGAAGAAGGCAACTGGGATCTGGTTGGGAATAATACACCCGTCTTTTTCCTTAAAGATCCTATTAAATTCCCGGATCTGAATCATGCCGTCAAACGCGACCCAAAAACAAATATGCGCAGTGCTAAAAACAACTGGGACTTTTGGACCAGTCTCCCGGAAGCGCTACATCAAGTGACCATTACCATGAGTGACCGGGGTATTCCCTTCTCTTTCCGTCACATGAACGGCTACGGAAGTCATACCTTCAGCATGATCAACGCCAATAACGAACGCACCTGGGTTAAATTTCATTTAAAGACCCAACAAGGCATCAAATGCCTCACCGACCAAGAGGCTGAAGCTATTATTGCAAAAGATCGCGAAAGTAATCAACGGGACCTTTTTGAAAGTATCGAAAAAGGCAATTTCCCAAAATGGGATATGAAAATTCAGATCATGACAGAAGATGACGCCCAAAAATGTAAATTTAATCCCTTTGATCTCACCTTAGTTTGGCCTCATAACGATTATCCTCTGATTGACGTCGGGGTAATGGAACTGAATAAAAATCCCGAAAATTACTTTGCCGATGTAGAGCAAGCGGCCTTTAATCCCGCCAACATTGTACCCGGTATTGGATTTTCGCCGGATAAAATGCTCCAGGGCAGACTTTTTTCCTATGGTGATGCACAACGATATCGATTGGGTGTTAATCATAACTCGATCCCCGTTAATGCGCCTCGTTGTCCCGTCCATAGCTTTCATCGTGACGGACAAATGCGCGTAGATGGAAACATGGGAAGCACGCTCGCTTACGAACCGAACAGCTATGGAGAATGGCAAGAACAACCCGGCTTCAAAGAACCACCTTTAGCAATAGACGGTGCAGCAGATCATTGGAACCACCGGGACGATGCGGATTATTACTCCCAGCCCCGTGCTTTGTTCAATCTAATGAGTCCTGATCAACAGAAGGTCCTTTTTGAGAACACAGCCAGAGCCATGGGCGACGCTCCGCTCAATATCAAGATCCGTCACATATCCAACTGTAAAAAAGCCGATGAAGCCTACGGACAGGGTGTAGCAGATGCACTGGGAATTGATATGAGTGAAGTGAAATAAATCGCGCTTGCCGGTTTTAATAATTTGTAATGATATTTTGATAAATAATGAAGGGCTGAACAATGTTCAGCCCCTACTTTTTCCTTGGAAACAGGCACTTGTTTCATGTTTAATGCCAGCCCTGCGTAGCTTCGGCGAAGCAGGTTTTTACATTTCACCTCCCTTACTACATCAACCACCGTGCCGTCAACTCACTTGATGAAGGCAAGAAGCCTATTTCCCAAATTTCCTTCGAAAAATAATTGCTCTCACCAAAAATATTTCATACAATTCAGCGCATGATTAAAACAAACACATATAAGACCACCGTATAAGAGACGGGATCAAGCACCAAGTCGATCTTCGGCTTGCTTCATTCCTGTCGCCCTTTCCATTTTAACGATGGCTTGCCATCGCACCTTTGCATTTTAAACATATTTTTATCAGGCTTGTGCTAAAGCCGACTTATTGTAAAAAGGAGAAACAATTGAATTTAAACGATATTACGATCATAAAAACCGACGACTCACACTTTAACGATATCATGACAGTCGAAAAACGCGCTTTCGGATATGACAAAGAAGCAAATCTAACCGCCGCCTTGTTAAAAGATAAAACAGGCGAACCCGCCATTTCATTGTTGGCTTATCATAAAGACAAAGCCGTGGGGCATATTCTTTTCACACGCTGCTACGTAGATGAAATGAATACAGATCAGCCCTTATTTCATATTCTGGCGCCCTTGGCGATCATTCCCGAATATCAAAAAATGGGTATAGGCGGACTTCTGATAGAAGAAGGCCATAAACGTCTGAAAGAAATGGGATCGCTGATGGCTTTCGTGCTGGGACATATTGACTATTATCCCCGACACGGCTATATCAATGATGCCACACAATTCGGTTATTCACCCACCTATCCCATCCCGGAAAAGGTCAAAGATGCATGGATGGTTCAGTCATTGACAAAGGGAGAATTCCCGATCAAAAAGGGCCGCATACTTTGTTGTGAGGAACTAAACCGGCCTGAGCATTGGCGGGAGTAAGCATATGAACAAACACCTCCCACCGGAACCGGAATTCTCTCATGGCTTTACTTGCGCCTCTTGTGGAAAAGAGATATCACCTCTGGCTTATGGCGGCCGGCATCGAAACCATTGTCCGCATTGCCTCTGTTCTTTGCATATCGATCATAAATCCGGCGATAGACAGTCAAGTTGCCGGGGCATCATGAAACCTATCGGCATACATGTTCAGCAGAACGGAGAATGGTCGCTGATCCATCAATGCAAAACATGCGGAACGATCAAGATCAACCGAACGGCATATGACGATAATGAACTTCTGCTACTCACCATTGCGGCCGAGCCAATGATGTCATTGCCCTTTCCGTCAAAGAAGATCATTAAGACTTTGCAGAGATTAAGCACGGAAAACGAGCGGTAAATAACAAAAGGGCTGAACTTCGTTCAGCCCTTTTCAAAAACAATCTTAAAATAGTTACATTGTCATCCTGAACGAAGTGAAGGATCTATTCGTGCTTTGGAGAATCAATAAGGGTCTTTTTCAATTAAATCATTCAAAAATTCCATTTCCGGATTCATAGATTTAATCAAATGAATTTTCTTCTCACGCACCCAACCTTTAATTCTCTTTTCTTGTGCAATTGCTTGATTAATGTCCCGAAACCAGTCATAATACACTAAATAGTAACAACGATATTTATTGCAAAACGAATCTTTATCAACGTAGCGATGCTCATACAGTCTTCTTGCAAGATTATTTGTAACACCAGTGTATAAAACTGTTTTAGTGTAATTTGTTAAGATATAAACGTAATAATTGTGATTTTTCATTCAATAGGATAACATATATTTCCTATAAATAAAAATGGCTACACAATATATGTGACTCAAATCATTGAAATTGACACAATAATCATGAATGGATCCTTCGTCTTCATCCGCCTTCATATAATTCCAGCGGATTCCGCTCAGGATGACAAATTACTTATTATATAAATCATGAAAGGGGCTGAACATTGTTCAGCCCCTACTTTTATGCCTTCATTTTAGATTTTCACCCTCATGAATAGATGCTTCGGCTTCGCTCAGCATGACAGTCTTCTTCTCTCTTCTCCTTACTCCCTACTTATTACTACCAGTTTCTAGTTACCAGTCACTAGTTACTTTCTTTTCACCTCTCGTACCACATCAATAACCGTTCCATCCACCCATTTGATGGCGGCGACGACTTTATCGGTAAATTCGGGTTTTTCAGGGATGCCGCAAATGCGTTCGGCTTCCGCTTTAAGTTCTTCGATGGTTTTCAATGGTAAGCCGGCATCTTTAACCTTGTCGATCAGGTCCTGACGTTTCGGATTGATCGCGATCCCTCGTTCGGTGACGATCACATCCACCAGTTCACCCGGTCCAACCAGCGTGGTGACCTCATCGCAAATAATGGGGATACGATTCCTGAACAAGGGCACAGGCAAGATCGTACATTTTGCGAACAGACAATTTTGCCAGCCGCCGATCCCATGCAGTAAATAACCATCGGAATGTGTACATACATTACCATTATAATTGACATCAACTTCCGTGGCGCCTAAGATCATTACATCCATCATGGTAGTGAAATTACCTTTGCCATGATAATCATAACAGTGGAAAATTGAAATATCGGGATGATTCTGCCTGTTCTCACGCATTGAGCGCACAGCTTCCAGGTCAAAGGTCTGGGCATCCAGCATGTAATCCAGACAGCCATCTTCCAGCATTTTAGTGGAATACTGAGTACTACCGCCTACGGCAAAACGTGCTTTGATCCCGCGGGATTTTAACATCTCGTGAAAGAACAGTCCAATGGACAAGGACGTACCGCCTGCACCCATTTGAAATGAAAATCCGTCTTTTACCAGTCCGGCAGCATCACAAAATTTTGCTGTCAGTTCGGCGATCAATAAGCGATCCGGACTCTTTGTGATCTGTGTGGTGCCCGAAACGATCAATTCGGGTATTCCTATCTTATCCATCTCAACCACATAGTCTACATAATTCCCAACGATCTGCATCGGAATGGCGGGAAATTTTATCAAATTATCTGTGACAACGATCACTTTTTCGGCATACTGATAATCGGCAAGAGCATAGCCCAAACCACCGCAGGCCGAGGGGCCTTCCAGTCCATGACCATTACCGAAAGGATCAGCCGTCGGAGCCGCCAACACGGCAATATCAATTTGAACTTCACCGTCCTGAATAGCCTGATAACGACCGCCGTGTGAACGCAAGATACCGGTGCCTTTCATTTTTCCTTCCGATGTAAATCGACCCAATGGGCCGTTCATTGACCCTTCTATATGATGCACGACACCACTTTCAAGATGTTTGATAATTTCTTTATGACAAGGAAAAGACGCCGACGGCAGCCAAACAAGATCTTTAACGCCCAGCTCTGCAGCTATATCAAAGATCTGATTTGCCACCAGGTCACCATTCCTTAAATGATGATGAGTTGATATAACCATACCGTCTTTCAGTCCGGATCTTATCAACGCTTCTTTTAGAGAGGGAACCCGTTTATCTCCATCAGCGGGATAATCTATTGCCGTGGAAATTGTCGGGGCATGTTTTTTCCCTGTGGGGCGGTGTTTTCCTATACCCATAAATGGGGTGACTTTTTCTCCATTGATCTCGGTCGGTACCATACGTCCGACTGCGTTTTTGACCATTTTCATTTATAAGATCTCCTGTTGAGAATAATTATATTTTTTCTTCGGCAAGTTCCATCACCCTTAAGGCGCGCTTTACCACCGGGGGGTCGATCATCTTGGATCCGACAGCAACCACACCCAGTCCTTTTTCGGTAGCCTCTTTGAAAGCATCCACTATTTTGCGTGCTTTTTCTATCTCTTTTTCTGTCGGTGCAAATGCTTCATGGATCACCTTGATCTGGCGTGGGTGGATACAACCCATACCGTCAAAACCTAAAGCCTTTGATGCTAAAACGTTTTCATACAGGGCGTCCATATCCGAGACGTCGGAGAAAACAGAATCAATGGCTTGCAGTCCACAGGCTTTAGCTGCATTGATCACCATGGAACGCGCAAAGAATGTTTCTTTACCTTCTTGTGTTCTGGGCGCGCCGATATCGGCGGTATAGTCTTCCAGTCCAACCGCCAGTCCAACCACATTTTTTGAAGCGGAAGCGATCTGAAACGCATTGATCACACCCATCGCAGATTCAATGATCGGCATGATCCAAACATCATTTTCAATCTTATATTTTTTTCGCAGGGCTTGAATTCTTTCATCAACCGCAAGCAATTGCTCGGGTGTTTCACACTTGGGCAACAAGATCACATTCGCAAAATGCGGAATAACCGCGTCCAGATCTTCCAGTCCGCGCTCTCCCTGATTGATACGCACCATCCGTTCCTCACCATAAAAGTCCACGGCCCGTAGGGTATTGCGGACTAAAATTCGTGCCTCATCTTTACGATTAAGTGCTACGGAATCTTCAAGATCAAGAATAATACCATCCCCGCCATGTAACCCGGCATTCAGCGCCAGCTTGGGTGTATTTCCCGGTAAATATAGGCGTGAACGACGCATGCGGTCTTTGCTTGTTCCCGTGGTATTTTGAGCAAGCTGATCGGGCAGATAAGAAATATCCGTATCCACAAGCTGTTTGATACAGGCTTCCAGACGTGCCATGATCACATAATCCGGCGCACCGTTATCTTCGATGCTAAGGGCGGCATGTTCAATTGAAAAAGCCTTAAGCACATCCGTGAGGGTCTTTCGAATGGCTTTTTCAAATAAGAGCTTAACCTTGCTGTTGACCGTGATATCCAACCCCCCGCTTTTTTTCAGGGATAATGCGATACGACAGTCGGAACGATCAGTCTTTTCGTTTTGTCCGGCGTAAGCGGTTTTCACCTTGTGCTCCTTCGTAATTAGTGTCATAAATACTACCAGTATAGATTACGAAATAATTGACATAGTGGGTATAGTTTTTTACGTTGATTTTTGACGTAATCGTAAATAAACAGATAAAAACAAATAATTAATTGAGATATATCATTTCAGTAACATGGGGGTTAAACCAGGTGTTACTGATATTATTTATTAATCTTAAATTGATCCTAAAAGAGCACTAATCTAGCTCTCCAACGCTTCCTTGATAAGTATTTCTCGTACAATATCCATATCGGTTTTTTTGCCGATAAGGGATTTTATAGAACAAACACTCTTATCTTGAATTCCGCAGGGAACGATCCCATTGAAATACGAAAGGTCGGTGTTAACGTTTAGTGCAAATCCGTGATAAGATACTCTCTCTTTAATTCTCATGCCAATGGCACAGATCTTTGCATCACCCACCCACACACCGGGATATTCCGGATGAATATAAGAAGCAATGCCCGAAGCTGCGACGGTGCGGATGATCATGTTTTCTACCCACTTCACAAGACTGCGAGGCGTTAGGCCTTTTTCTTCAAGTTTAATAATAGGATATCCGACTAGCTGTCCGGGGCCGTGATACGTAACATCACCCCCGCGATCTACATGCCGAACATCAACGCCACGATTGCGGCGCTCATCATTATCCCAGACAATATTGTTATCATTTGCGTGACGTCCCAGCGTGTAAACATGGGGATGTTCAAGCAGAAGTAAGGTATCGGGTATCTTATCGTCTACGCGTTGGCGATGAAGGCGCAACTGCAGATCAAAGGCCTCTGTGTATGGGATCTGACCCAAATTTTGAATACTTAGAGTTTTTTTCATCTTGATATAATACTGCATATGTTTTTCTTGTGCACCCATTATTTTAACAAATCGCTTATTTATGGCAGTGCAATTAATAAAAAAAAGGATTGCTTAAAAGTTGTTAATTTAACTCTTTCTTTATATTTTTGTCTGAATCATTTAAACCGGACCTGGAACGGGAATATAGTTTCCCGGAGACTTTATGGAAAAACCTAACATTACAATTTTGATCGTAGATGATACGGCAACCAATCTACAGATCCTTACCACGATCGTAACCACCGAGGGCTACAATATTTTATTGGCCCAATCCGGGGAGGAAGCCTTACGCGTTGCAAATGAATATCATCCGGATATTATTCTTCTTGATGTTATGATGTCCAAAATGGACGGCTTTGACGTTTGCCGGCAGTTAAAAGCCAACCCCTCCACCCGAACAATACCCGTGATCTTTGTGACAGCCCGTACCGATGTTGAAGCCGTTGAAAAGGGGTTTGACGTTGGGGGTGACGATTACGTGTCCAAGCCATTTAACGACCGGGTGCTTCTTGCCCGTCTAAAAACCCACGTTGAAAGATATCAACGGCAGCGCGAACTGACAATTAACCGCGAGCGACTAAATACAGCTCTTGATGCCGCTCAGATCGGTAGTTTTACCATTCGCCTACCGGAAAGGACGTGGGTTCCCGATGAACAGCTAAGGCGACTGTTCGGGATAGAATCTGAAGAAGATACGTTTAACATGAACGCATGGTATGAACATGTTATTCCCGAAGATATGGAAAACACGATCATGCGGATCGAAGGGTGTATTAAAAAAGATCCTTTTTGTAAATTTGAGTTCCGAATTCTTGATCCCAAAGGAAAATATAAGTGGTTCCGATGCTCAATGCAGGTAACCGAGCGTAATGAAAGAGAAGAACCCATCTTGATCGTTGGTGTAAATGTCGATATCACCAAAGAACATAGCATGCTGGATACGATCCGAAACCAGGAAGAAACCCTGGCGCAATCCCGAAAACTTAAAGCTATGGGACAGTTGACCGGCGGTATCGCTCACGATTTTAACAATATGCTGGCAACCATCCTTGGCTTTGCCGAATTGCTATCCGAGGATCTTCAGGATAACGAGGAACACAGCTACTATTGCAAGAATATTACCGATACCTGTGAACGTGCCGCAACTTTAACAAATCAGCTTTTGACTTTTTCGCGTAAACAAAGCAAGCAAACAACGGCTATTGATCTTCATGGGCTTATTCTGGGTTCTATGGACCTTCTTAAACATTCGTTGGGTAAAAACATCAGCATTCAACAAAAACTGAACGCTAAAGAACATTTTATTATGGGTGAATTCGCCCAGCTTCAAAACATTTTGTTGAACATGGGATTCAATGCCCGCGACGCCATGCCCGATGGCGGTATGCTTGAATTAATAACCGAAAATGTATCCATCTATGAAAAGGATCTCGTTCGCCTCCCTGTCAACATCGAACCCGGTAATTATGTCGTATTACATATCCGTGATACGGGTATAGGCATGGAAAAAGAAGTTCTGGATAAGATCTTTGAGCCCTTCTTTACAACAAAAAAATCCGGTAAAGGTACCGGGCTGGGTCTGTCTACAACTTATGGTACAATTAATGCACACAATGGAAGTATTTTTGCCGATAGTGCCCCCGGTGAAGGAACAACGTTCCATATTTATTTCCCGGTTTCAGATCTTGAACCCCAAAAAGAAGTTGAACAAAAGGCGAGCTCTTCACGAAATACCGTGACCGGCGGAACAATTTTAGTGATAGACGATGAAGAAGCGATCCGGCGGATGTTAATTAAAACCTTGAAGTATGTGGGGTATGAAGTTTTAGAAGCAGATTCCGGAAAAATGGGGATCGATATTTACAAAAAAGAAAAAGACCGTATTTCGGCCGTGATACTTGATGTTATCATGCCCGAAATGGATGGCGTACAAATATACAAAGCTCTCAGGAAGATCAATCCCGATATTGCCGTATTGGTTTCCACGGGTTACGCAAGCAATAAACAAACCGTTGAGTTAAAAGACCTGGGCGTTGAAGGCTTCCTAAAAAAACCCTACCGACAAAGTGAATTGGTTCAGGCCGTAAATAAAGTCATAGATCAATCCTGATCCAATTTCGGAGTTATATGGAACAACATCATCCCGAACAACTTGCTGCCAGGGAAGGCCAGTTATCATTGGTCGGCAACCTCGTCCTTTTTGGACTAAAGTTGTGGGCCGGAATGATCGCCGGTTCATCCGCCATGATCGCAGACGCATGGCACACCCTGTCTGATTCCTTATCTTCACTTATTATTTTGATCGCTGCGCGTATTTCAGGTAAAAAAGCCGACAAAGAACATCCTTTCGGTCACGGACGTGCCGAGCTGATCGCCGCTTTGATCGTGGGTATGTTACTTGTATTGATCGCGGTTGACTTCTTTATAGAGGGTATTCACCGGCTTAGCGATCGCACCTCTGCTCAATATGGCTTGATCGCCATTATTGTAACATCCGTCTCTATCGTCGTTAAGGAACTTATGGCTCAATATGCATTCTCTGCATATCGTAAAACATCCTTTCTATCGTTAAAAGCCGACGGTTGGCATCATCGTTCTGATGCCATTTCTTCTGTGGTCATTCTTGCGGGTATTGCTGTTGGACGGTTTGCCTGGTGGATAGACGGTGTTTTGACCCTGCTTGTTGCCGTTATGATCGGCTGGACTGCCTTGCAGATCACCATAGAGGGTGTTAAACCCCTTTTGGGCGAATGCCCCGACGATGAATTGTTAACCTATCTTTCCACCCGCTGCGATGAATTGATGAACATGAAAACCAATGTTCATCATGTCCACTTGCATCGCTATGGACGTCATCTTGAATTGACCTTTCATCTCGAACTTCCCCCGGAAATGTCGCTACAGGAAGCTCACGATCAAGTATCTGTGATCGAAAAAACTATCAAAGAAGAAAAAAATATTGAAGCAACAATACATGTTGAACCTTTTCGTTAAAAACTGCTATTAAGCGACACTAACTTAAAAAGAGTTATTTCATGAATATTAAATTTGACATGATCGCTTTATTTGTTTCAGATCTGGAACAAATGGTTGCTTTTTATCGTGATGTGGTCGGACTTGAGATCGACTGGAACGGTGAAGGTCCTTATGCGGAATTTAAGCACGAGGGCATTCGCTTCTCTATGTTCGAGCGAAAAGAACTTCCCGCGCTACTGGGGCAAACCCCTTCTTACACAAATGGATTGAATGGTACATTTGAATTGGCACTGAATGTTGGTGAACCTGAAAATGTTGACAAAACCTTCGCCAACATGGTCAATAAGGGAGCAAGACCTGTTTACGCTCCCCGCAATGAACCGTGGAAAATGCGCTCCGCCGCGCTTGCCGACCCTGATGGCAATATGATTGAGATCGCATCTGATTTTTGGGAATAAAAACACAAGTAAGTACTTTTGATACAATATTACCGGGGGGTCAAGCCCACGATTATTAATATAAAATGTTATTTTTCCCAGGACCGTTGAGTGTGAAACCCTTCGTATGTTTTTTCATCCGCTTTCGGGATATTGAGTCCGGGAAATTTCTTTTGAAGATAATCGGCAAATAAAAAATCAAGATGTGCATTGCTTTCGGGCGCAAAGCCCATAACCTGCTGCCATGTATCGGTGTCTTCCATACAGAAATATATAAAAAGATCATCACCACCGTATTGTTGCAAAAGACGATAAAGGTGTTTATAGGCCTCGATCCTAAGTGGTTTAAAATAGCGTTGTTTATTGTCATTACCACGGATCATTTCACCATCCAGCAAGGTGCTTTTGGGGAACTTTGCTTTTACTTTCTCGCCCATTTCCGGCGGAAAACGCAATGACCCTATAGATATCCATGCAATGCGGGATGGATCGGCATGTTCGAACAATTTTTTTACCAAAGCTTCGTAATCTTTTTCCCAATCGCCATCGACCAGCATGGGGTCAAAATGAAACCCGGTCATATAACCGGCTTTCTGGACTTTTTCAAGCGCCTGCATTCGGGTATCAAGACTTGCGGCGCGGTATTCGTGCTCGCTGATCCGATTGACGGGATTCAATGACCATGAGATCACCGTACGACCCTTATGTTCTACGTTCAGTAAATGATCTACTTTATCTGATTTTGTTTTCAGTTCCAATATCATGTTGGATTGCTTTGCAGCAAAGCGGCTCAGTACAGGTCCCGCCAGTGCTACGTCGTCGATGGCCAGGCTATCTGCGAGCTCTCCCGTTCCAACCCGGAAAAATCTATTGGGTTCTTCCACAATGCGTTCACGGATCATTTCCAAAAGATCGTCAAGGTTTGAGAAAACCGTCAGCAAGGGGTTATTTAGATAATATTGCAAAATACAATAGGTGCAATCAAAGGGACAATTTGTAGCTTGATGCAATGTCCAATAATTACAGCAAATGTAGGGATCGCCGGTTCCGGGACAGACTTTGAAATGCTGGCCGCGAGCCGGTGTTATGAATATATTGTGTTTTCCGCTATGGGTTTCTTTTTTATAAAGGGCTTGCCGCGCTTCTTCATTATCCGGGACAATTTGGATCTCAGCATCGGGGTATGCCTTGCAAAACCGCTGAGCCATGATAGTGCTTTCGGTACCCGATGTAAGATAGATAACCATGATCTAACTCAACCAAACATTGACTTGGCCCACGATCTTACGAATTTGCTGTACCATCTCACGTGCCCCGTTGATCCCATGACCGACTTTAATGATCTTTTCCTGCTCACCCGGCTGGGTATAGGCCACATGAATATACATCATTTTGTTTCCGGGATAACTTTGAACAATGGCTTTTAATTTTTTAATATTAGATTCAAAATTCTCATCGTTCATCAGGCGCAGATTAATAGCACGGATCTTTTTTTCCCGCAAATCGGCCAAGGGCATGGCATAATTTAAAAAGATCGTCGGCAATTGATCGCGTTCCTTATCCACCTTTAAGGTCCCTTCAATATAAATCTTGGAATCTTCCGCCAACAGGTCTTTAAATTGATTATACGCTTTAAATGCCAAAACCGTGAATTCATTGGTTAATGATTCAAACTGAAATCTGGCATATTGATTGTTTTTTTTATCATAATTGATCGAGAAGCTGGTGATCAATCCGCCCACCCGCAACGTTTCAGGCAGGGCCCCTCCTTCTTCGTTAAGAAGGTATTCGTTTGAAACGGCTTCCAGTTCATCCCGGAACGGCTCAAGGGGATGACCGGTTAAATAAAATCCGATATACTCTTTTTCTTTTTCCAGCTTCATTTGCTTATTCCACTCGGGAATATCTTCAAGCTCCGGTTCGTTCATGACGACTTGTCCCGTACTTGCACCAAAAAGACTTACCTGGGCAGCTTGTTTTTCATCCTGGAAGCGTTGACCGTATGTCAAGGCAATATCAATGGCTTTAAAATTTTGACTTCTGGATCCCACCAGCGAATCCATTGCGCCGGCATAAATGAGAGCTTCCAGTGTTTTCCTATTGACCGTTCTTAGGTCTATACGGCTTGTAAAATCAAAAATGCTGGTATAAGGTTCACCCGCTTCCCTTGCCCGTACGATCTCTATGGCAGCTTTTTCACCGATGCTTTTTAATGCCGAAAATCCATAGGTGATCTTTCCATCCAATACCGAAAAATAAGGTGTTCCGGTATTTACATCCGGAGCCATGACCTCAATATCAAGTTTTTTAGCTTCCGAGACCAACTCCACCACGCGCTTGATCTCGCCTCGTTCCGAGGTCAGGTTGGCTGCCATAAATTCTGCGGGATAATGCGCTTTTAAATAACCCGTTTGATATGCGATATAGGCATAGGCGACCGAATGGCTTTTATTAAAACCATACTCGGCGAAGCGGATCAGCAGGTCGTAAATTTCATTGGAAATTTTTTCTGTGATGTTATTGCTTTTTGCGCCTTCAATGAATTCTGCGCGCATTTTTTCCATCACATCGACTTTTTTCTTCCCCATGGCACGTCGAAGAGTATCCGCTTTTGCCAACGATAATCCGGCAACGCGCGATGCGATCTGCATGACCTGTTCCTGATATACGATGATCCCATAAGTGGTTTTTAAGATCGGTTCCATCGCGGGATCAACATAGGTCACTTTCTTCCCATGTTTTCTGTCAATATATTCCGGAATATTCTCCATAGGACCCGGGCGATATAAGGCATTCATTGCAACCAAGTCATTGATACTGGTTGGGCGTAGTTTTTTTAAATATTCACGCATGCCGCCGGATTCGAACTGGAAAAGTCCAAATGTTCGTCCTTCGGAAAATAGATTAAATACCTTCGGATCATCTAGGGGAATTTTATTAATATCAACTTCAATACCGCGTTCTTTAAGAAGATCAAGCGTGTGCTTGATCACTGTCAGGGTCCTTAAACCCAGAAAATCCACTTTCAGCATTCCTACCTGTTCCAAACAACCCATATCATACTGGGTGGTAATATCATCTTTGGTGGACTTGAAAAGAGGAATATAATTTAATAGATCGTCCGGAGCGATCACAACTCCCGCAGCATGAATACCGACTTGACGGTTCATGCCTTCCAATACTTTGGAAATTTCCCAGAGCTTTTTCGTTGCGGGACTTTCATTAATATAGTTTTGAAGGTCTTTGCTGATCTTTTCGGCTTTGGTCAATTCGGTCAGGCCGTCTTTTTTCTCTTGTTTCTCCAGCTTCAACCCCAGAGGTATCGCCTTGGCAAAACGATCACCCGTTGCATAATCCATACCCATAACACGGGCAACGTCACGCACAACCGCTTTTGCTTTCATTCGACCGAAGGTAATGATCTGTGTCACACTTTTTTCACCATAGCGGTCTTTAATATAATCGATCACTTCGGGCCGGCGTTCATAACAGAAATCAATATCGATATCCGGCATAGAGATACGGTCGGGATTTAGAAAACGTTCAAAAAGAAGATCGAACTCAAGAGGGTTGATGTCCGTGATCCCAAGCGCATATGCAACAAGAGATCCCGCGGCAGATCCACGGCCGGGTCCGACAGGGATATCATTATCCTTCGCCCATTGAACAAAATCTTGTGTAATAAGAAAATAACCCGAGAAGCCCATCTTCTTGATCACGGATAATTCAAAATTCGCACGTTCGGTATGCTCTTGTGTTATCTTGCCGTTAAAACGTTTTTCAAGTCCTTTTTTAACGATCATCTCAAGATAAATATCGGGATCCTGGGTCCCCGATTCCGGCGGAATGGGAAAGGAAGGAAGGTGGTATTTTATATTGTCCTGAATGGGAATATAATTGCATTGCTCGGCGATCTTGACCGTGTTTTCCAATGCTTCAGGGACATCCTTGAAAAGCTCCGCCATTTCTTCTGGCGTCTTGTAATAAAATTGATCGTTCGCATATCTCATGCGATTGACATCGCTGATATTCGACGCAGTGCCGATACAAAGCAAAGCATCGTGTGCCTCAAAATGCTCCCGCTTGGCATAATGCGCGTCATTGGCGCAGACCAGAGGAATCCCGGTTTCTTTTGAGATCTTGATAAAAGCGTCATTAACAATATCTTCTTGCGGCAAGCCATGGCGCTGGATCTCAAGATAAAATCGTCCCGGGAAAATATCAGCGTATTCGAGTGCGGCCTTTTTTGCTTCATCATAGCCCTTCACACGTGCAGCAACCGCTGCCTCACCCTTGATGCATGCTGACGTGGCGATCAATCCCTCATTATATTTTCTAAGGACTTCTTTATCAACCCTGGGTTTATAGTAAAACCCCTCCAAATAACCTATGGAGGACAATTTCATTAAATTTTTATAACCGGTCTCGTTCATGGCCAGCAAGACAAGGTGGAAGTATTTTCCTTCTTCATCCTTAATACTGATCCTGTCATGTCGGGAGCCACGGGCAACGTACATTTCACAACCGAAAATCGGTTTTATACCCGCTCGCTTTGCCGCATTATGTAATTCGATCGCACCGAACATATTACCATGATCTGTCACGGCAACGGCCGGAAGATCCATTTCTTTGGCCATTTTTACAATGGTATTGATCTTTTGAGCGCCATCAAGCGTACTATAATCACTATGCGTATGTAAGTGGACAAAATTTGCCATATTTTCCTGATTTCATGTGGTTCTCATTAACGGGACCAAAGCTAAATGTAATCAACAAGAATGAAAAGCGGAATTACTTTCTTTTTTTGATGAGTTTTTCTGCTACAGATCACTTCTTTTCAGAACTGCCTCACCTCTCATACCTCTCCTTCCCGCCATGACGTAGAAGGGTCTTACTTTTTCTTGGTTTTTTTGTTTTAATCAAGTATTATTCTTTTTCTGAATAATTGGATAATGCATTACGCTAAAAAATAACAGGGAATCAACCGGGGAGGGAAATTCCGATGAAACGATTTGCAAGTATAGATTTCTTGCGTGGCTTAGCCATTACCATGATGTTGGTCTTGCATATGATCATGCATACCATTGATGTAGATACATTAATGGCCGATATGTCAACGGTAAGTTTCTTAGAATATATTCTGTTGATCATTTTACCTTTTGGTGGCGGCTTGGCCGGTTTTTTCCTCATGGTCTCCGCCATGGGAAATACGGTCAGTATGGAACATGAATTCAAGCGTGGTATTTCGGGGTTCAAACTGGGGCAACGACAAGTGCTGGGCGGTTTTATTTTACTGTTCTTTGCCATGCTTGTTGAAGGAGTGATCGGCTATCATGGTGATGTTGGTTATAATATTCATCTGGCATTGAAAGCGGCTTCCAATCCGGAACTCGCCCCCATTACATGGGTGTGGGACCATGCCCTGTGGCGTTTTAACCACTTTGAAACCATTCACACCATCGCGTGGTGTATCATTTTAAATGGTATCGTCCACAGTTTCCTGATCTCGAAAGAAAAGTATAAAGATAAAAGCAAGCTGATCCGAACCTATATCATTCTTGCGATCGTCGTTCTGGTCCTGACACCGTTGGCCTGGGGATTGGCTAAGATCGCAATTCCGGCCTTCCCTGTTCAAATGGGGACATTCGAAGCATCCTATCCCGTCATAGGCGTTGACTCCTTAGGGCGATTTATTTCTGTCTTCTTTTTGCAGGCATTGGCGGGGCACCCCGAGCCTGTTTTCCCATATTTGGCGGCTTCGTTTATCGGCACTATCTTTGGTATATTTCTCACTATGCCTAAAGAGCAGCGAAAAACCAAGCTCTTTACCGGCATTACACTGAAAGCCGGTGTGGTTATGTACTTGATCGGATTGGTGGGAGTGATCGCAAATATCGTACGCGTGATCATGGTCAATGGTTTTGATTCCGGACTGAATGTTTATATGCATATTTGGGATCATCGCGGCTGGGTACCCGATATTTTGGGCACACCCTGGATCGGCTGGTATTTCCAATTTATGCTCTTGAACGGATTCGGCATTTTGTTGATCATGAGTATGATCAGATTGGTTGAATTACGGGGTAAGGCAAAAGTATTCGGAGATAACACACGCTTTATCCGTCGCTTTGGATTTGTCGCCTTTACCAATTACACCATACAATTTATGTATTTTATTGCCATGTTCATTTCTCTCGATTGGATATTTGGCGGAATATATGATCGAAATGTCGGTCTTTGGGGTGAAACGATCGTTACCGTTATACTGGGTATTACGATCATGGCACTTATCAACTGGCTTTGGGAGAAGATCCGCTTTGCCGGATCTCTGGAATGGATGGTCAAGCAGACGAATTATTTCTTTAATCCCGTTCGTCGGCGCATCTTGAAAGAAAAAGGTGTCAAATGGTATCAAGCCGGTTTACTAAACGTTCAGAGTGCCTTATATAATGCCGATTGGCTGAACATCGTAGAGGCATCCGATGTGGACCATAAAGCCGGAGAAGATTCTATTCTGGCAAAAAAACTGTCGCAGGTTGGATTTGTTTTTCCCATCTATTCCATCGTAGGATTCTTGATGGCACGGAAGGCAAGAAAAAGCGAAGGTGACAGCAAAGAAAACAAAAAAGCCCTTATCTGGAGTACCATCTCATTGGTTTTCTTTATTGTCTGGTTGGTGGCTTTCTTTATTTTGTCGCCGGCAAGTTTTGGGATCTCTATGTAATAATTAATTTGATCGATAAATAAAAAACCGGACAGAAGTCCGGTTTTTTAAATTATATTATTTTTCAATATGGGTTTGCAGTTTCTGTGAAAAGGATCCCATCCTCTCCATCAATACATAAGGTTCCCAACAGTTCAAAGATATATGGCTGATCACGATCCGCACCAAAGAAAAGAATATTTCCGTGTTCGGTATCTTCAGCTCCATTTATGAATTGTTCTCCCCTTAGCAGTCCGCTGATATCAATGCTCTCCCCGGCTAGGACCAGGGTATCCAAAATAGGTTCGCCGCCATATAAGATATAAAGAGATGAGTTGACGATACGCATTGGAAGAGGCACATTGCCGTTATTATAAACGATCATGGTATCAATATCGTCACTAAAAACATGCAAGTCAAACAGGGGATCTACAAAACCGGCCAAGCTGTAACGGTCTATGGGACCCTGTATTGCATCTTCAATATTCTGACCCGATACTCGAATTTCTATGAGGGCACCCATCTTTTCTCCTGTAACGGTATATGGATCCGTAATATCAAAACTATCAACACCGGCAGTATCTTGAATATTGTAATTATACGAGAGGGACAACATATCATTGAAAGCTCCGATCTCCATATCCATCAAAGAACCGACACCCTCAATGGGAATAACATGTTCTTTTGTAAAAGAAACGATCGGTAAAGCAACAAGATCTCCTCCCTCATCTGCTGCTGGGACCAAGGCTATTTGCTCGGGATTGATCACAATGTCCTCGGCATTAAATGTAATATCATAGACATCCGTATTCCCCACATTCATTAAAACATATTGCAGGGTTTTGGTCGCCTTAACATTGCCAAAATCAATATCTGCCGATGCGGACTTCGCCATCATTCCGGGGATCTCCGATACCGGAAGATACTCTTGCCCATTTTCACCCTGAATTGCTTTTGCCAGATCACCTGTCGTTAAGGGCACAAGTCTTAGTTCTGCATGCATCGGATCGTTTCCCGTTGGATCGCAGGAAGTAAAGAACACCAATGATAACAAAACCATAAAAAATACGATCGTTTTTTTCATTCCATCACCTATTGTTATACATTTTTAATTAGTTGATTACCAGTTATTTATTTTACTATGTATCTTTTAAGAATTCAAGGTATTTTTTTCCAAAGCCAAAAGCTTGAATTCCTAAGCGGGAATTGCTTTTTCGTTCTTTCTTTTTTTTACTTTTGCCTTTTGCCTTTTGCCTTCGTACTTTTTAATATGAAATTCAAACATCTATTCATTCCCATATTCATTATAACAACAATGATACTGGTTCAGTGTGCATCGGAAGCCGCACCCGGGGGCGGACCGTCTGATAAGACACCTCCTGAATTGCTTATGTCTTCCATTCAAAGCGGTGCTACACTTGTGCCTGCAGATCATAGTGTACGTTTTGTTTTTTCCGAGAACCTTAATACGGATATTGCAGAAAAAAGCATTACCGTTTTCCCATTATCCGAGAATACATCAAGCGTGCTCGTAAAGGGTAAAACCATTACGATCTCTCCGCTTACGGGATGGGATCCAGCTGTGGTTTATACCATTATTTTAGGTAAAAATATCGCCGATTATCGCGGCAACGGATTGCCGCAATCGATGCAATTCAGTTTTACAGCCGGCGAGAATATGCCACAAAACCGTTTAGCGGGAAAAATTAACGGTCTTAAATCGGGGACCACGGCCGTGATCTCGATCAGTCGTAAAAGCACGAATCCCGACTCCATTTTGTTAAACCCCGAATATTATTCGCAAAGCGGACCTGCCGGAGATTTTGTATTTGAACACCTCCCGATGGAAACATTCTATGTTGCCGCTTATATTGATCTTGATAAAAGTAATAATTATAAAGAAAATTTTGATGGAGTATGCGTACCCGCTATGCCATATGTCGTTCCCGATACAACAGATAAACAATTGATTTTTGAAGCGGTCTATGATAATTTTTTACCCGGACGGCTTTTACAAGCGGAAAGCCTTCAGCCAACCAAAAGTAAGCTGACATTTCAAAAGGAAATAGCCACATGGAATAAGAAGGAAAATTATCTGATAAACTCCCTGAACCCTGACAGCATTATTTACAATGCAAATACCTGTACCTTGTATCACGGAGAGATTCAACAAGATACTTTCCGAGTTGAACTTACATCACTTTTTGATCATATCGCCGTCCCTTTTGCAGACACAAGCCTAAATATTCCTCTTACGGTATGGCCCGACAGCTTCTATCATTTTACGACATTGGGCAATGATCTCTATATTTCACCGACTCCTTCTGCCGCAATACTGGAAGGTGTGTTCCAAACATCCAAGGATACTTCCAATCTTGTTTTACATAAAAATATTCCGGGTTTTTACACACTACCTTCCGGCAAAACAGCTCAGCGGGGCACTTGGTTGATCCGTATCCCACTTGAAAGCGACAGCACATGGGTCGTGTGGGATTCCCTTTATTCGGTACCTCTGGAATTAAAGCCCGAAGAAGACTATGGCACGGTTATCGGCAAATTTGATGGCACCATCCCGAACGGCCTGCGACTACAGTTATATAATATTCAGCAATATTATGACATTGCGATCAATGGCCCAAAGATCAGTTTTGATAAAATACGTCCGGGGTCTTATGCCTTATCATACTATATTGATAAAAACCTTAATGGGCGCAGGGATATAGGGCGACCGTTCCCATATCTTGGACCTGAGATACTTTATGATCTCGATACCGGCATTGATGTTCGAGCTCGCTGGGATACGGAGCTCTCCGAGCCTTACAAAATTGTCATTGAAAACGAAAAATGAACGACCTATATTACACGGCAATAAATTAAAGAGGAAAATATGGAACACTATTACAGTGTC
>CAZSGO010000002.1:26906-51750 GCA_964606395.1 uncultured bacterium | reverse complement strand
CATGACCACCAATAAAGGAGATCATTTTGGATAGAAAAAGTATTATAGCTTTTGTTGTGATCGGTATCATTATCATTTTGATGCCATACTATCAAAAGATTGTTAACCCCGTGGACGAGACGGCTATTGTGCAGCAAGAAACAACCGCAGCTGTTCAGCAGGACGTTGTTAACCAAACACCGCCTCCGGAATATGTGCGTCCGCAAGTGAGTATTGAGACCATCCAACAGAACGTTAATTCAAAAGATATTATTGTGGTAAATGATAAATTTGCCATGCGCCTGTCTAACCTTGGTGGTGGAACCGTCCGCGAATACGAATTATTTGATTATTCAGATCTAAACGGAGGTCGTGTTCGTTTGCTTTTACCTGAAGCAGATGCAAATTTAAATATTGAATATACCAACCTTTACCAAGATCCTTCCAATCTTGAAAATGTTGCTTTTGATTGCCCAAGAATTGATCGTTTCTCCGATGGCGATACGCTGTTTGTCGAAGGAGAAACAACACTGATATTTACGGCACTCTCAGCCGAGGGTGTTAAAATTGAAAAGACGTTTACCTTTTATCCGGATAGATATGATTTTAAGCTTAATGTTGCCCTGGCAGACTATATGCAAAAAATGGCCGGCCTGAAATATTCCTTGAAATGGCAAGATGGTTTTGCCATAACGGAAGTTAATGCCATGGATGACATTATGTATACGGGTGTGTTTGCCATGATGGGAGAAGAGCTTGTAAAGCTTGAATCCCGCAAAGCCAAGAATAATGAAGCGTCTTCATTGAACACCGATGGTCAAACAAATTGGCTGGCTTTTAAATCGAAATATTTTACGGGTTTTATAGTCCCGCTTGACTCAAAGGGCGTCCGCTCTGAATTGATGTTGGCAAAGGGAAAAGACACACGAGATTTTTCCGCGACCATAGACATGAATTTGCACAAATCCAATTATCAGCAAGATAGCTACCTGATCGGTTTGGTGCCGGCAGAAAAAAAATTATTGAAATCTTATGGTCTTGGCCTGGATAAGACCATGAACTGGGGCGGTCCCATTATTAAGCCTTTTTCAATCGGATTACATTGGTTAATGGCATTTCTTTACGGATTGGTACCGAACTACGGTGTCGTAATTTTACTGATGTCCATCATTGTTAAGATCCTGACGTTCCCGCTGACCCAAAAGAGTTATGGGTCAATGAAGCGTATGCAATTGGTTCAACCCAAGATCCAAGAATTGCAGGAAAAATACAAAAATAACAAAGAAGTTCTTCAGCAGAAAACAATGGAACTCTATAAGCAGGAGAAGGTCAATCCAATGGGTGGTTGTTTACCCATGTTATTGCAGCTTCCTGTTCTATATGGATTGTTCATTATATTCAGGACAGCCATCGAATTGCGCGGCGCACCTTTCATGCTTTGGATGACGGACCTTAGCGCTCCGGACGCCTTGTTTAATTTTGGTGCGAATATTCCCCTATTGGGAACAGAATTTAATATTCTTCCGATCCTGATGACTGTTTTAATGGTTGTTCAACAAAAAATGACAGGAACCGGCGCAGGCGGAACAGGCCAGCAGGCACAACAGCAAAAAATGATGCAGTGGCTTATGCCGGCAATGATGTTTTTCCTTTTCTACAAATTCCCATCAGGTCTTGTTTTATACTATCTGACCTTTAATGCTCTGACCATTTTGCAACAGAAATTCCTTATCAACAAGAAAGTTGAAAAAGATTTCACCGCAACCCACCCAAAAGGTGTCGTTACCGTTAAAGCAAAAAAGAAAAAGTAAATACACAGTTCATATAAAATAAAAACAGCAGCTTTCGCTGCTGTTTTTATTTTATAGTTAAAAGTTTTTACGTTAAAATGCTTTTAGATGCACATCTTGTATAATGCAATGATCTCTTGTTTTCCCATAGGTTTTGGTGCCCCGATCTGATTGTGTTTATTACCGGCTGTTCTAAGAACAGAATCGGCAAGTTCTTCAAGTCTATCACCGGGCATATCAAAGTCCGAGAACATCAGATCACGGTCAATGCTTTTCAACCATGCGCGAAACGCCAAAATAGCTTCATCGGCATTTTGTACAGCCGGGTCAAAAACCTTGCCAAAATTAATGATCTTGTCTGAAAGCAATTCTTTGAACATTTCAAGATATTTTGGAAAGAGCATGGCTAATCCTCGCCCGTGCGAAATATCATACATGCCACTCAGCGCATGCTCAATGGAATGAATGGGAAAGGGGCCTTCGCGTCCCGCGTCATTAATGCCCACAAGCGCTACGGTAGAGGCCCAGGTAAACGTTGAGCGGGCATTTTTGTCTTTGGCGTTTTTTCTAAGCCGATCAAGCGATTCAACCACACTTTTTACAAGTGCCAGGGTAATACCGTCATTAAGGGGTGCATCTTCACCCGATGAAAAGTAGGCCTCGGTTGAATGGGTAATGATATCAACAGCGCCATCATAGAAATAATCAACCGGGACGGTGCTTGTTAACTCGGGATCAATGATCGAAACGACAGGTTTGGCGCCGTAACAAACAAATGCGCTTTTGTCCATAGTTTCATCGTTTGAGACCACGCCAAAAGCATTGCCTTCTGATCCGGTCGCACTAAGGGTTGGGATACAGATCACGGGTAAAGATTCGTGTACCGTTTTATGTCCCGCAGTGTAATCCCATATGGATCCGCTATTTTTAGCGACCATCGCGACCCCTTTTGCGGCATCCATGGCGGAACCGCCGCCAAGCCCGACAATAGCATCAACATTTAAATTTTTTGCCAGTCTGCCGCCGGCGTCGATCATAGATACCCTCGGATTGGGCATTACCTTATCGTAAACGTCGGAGCGAACACCCACCGTTTCAAGTTGATTGAGAAGATCGTCAAGATAACCGTTTTTTATAACAGAGCCCGATGAACAAACGATCAGGACCTTTAGGGCATGTCGCCGAATTTCTTTTCCGGCTCGTGAAAAAGCACCATGTCCAAAAACAAACTTTGTGGGCATATGTAAAGTAAACTCGTGCATATTATCCTCCATTAATATTATTAATGAAAATTAAGCAATTTTTACAAATGATGAAAAGGAATAAATTGAAGGATGATGGGAACAAGGTGTACAAATATATTTAGATCATAAAATTATTATATCCAATACTATTTCATTATTATGCTCAGAACTTAAAACCTTTTCTCCTAAACTCATTTGTCTTTTCCTCTACATTGTTTACATTACATGATAAAATATAGAGGAAAACATGTTCACACTAATTCCGGCATTTAAATACGGCTGGCAGGAAATGCACAAAAAGCTTTGGGCGTTTTTGGTTTTTACACTGATATATTCATTGGCTGATATAGCAAACTCATTTATGATGAAAAATACCGTCTTTTCCGAAGACATGGATCTAATGCAATTTGTTGAAGCGTTGCCCGACCATTTCATTTTATGGACGGGTGTTACCAGTCTAGTGATCATCATTGCCAGTTTCTTTGTAACCGTTTTTGTGTTAGCCGGTTTGCGGGGCATTCAGCCTATGACCTATCTTCGCGCCAAGATCGGTCGTTTTCCGATATACTTTCTTGGTATGATAATAAAGTTAATTGTGATAGCCGCGGGTTTGGTTCTTTTCATTATACCGGGTATTTTACTTTTATTGGCCTTTTACTTTGTGGAATTTGTTCTGATAGAACGCGATATATCCCTGATGGATGCTTTCCGTGAAAGCTGGAATATGACAAAGGGTTTTAGGGTTGGGATCTTTTTCTTTGAGGTAAATCTTTTTATCATTGGATATTTATTGTCATTTCCCCAAAGCCTATGGCCGGATACGACCCTCACTTATGCCATCATTGCCCTGATCAATGTCGCCTGGCTGCCCCTTTCCTGGAATGCACAGGCATGGATCTATCAATTTGTTTCTGAGAACCAAATTAACAAGTAAAAGATGAAGGGCAAAAGCCGGTTAATGAAAGAAAGCTAAAGAAATAATTTTCTTAATCATAAATACAGTCTCCCGAATCTTCAATTCCACCTTTTATTTTTAACAATTTTAAATTATAATACAAGGCACAGGGATTGACCCAAACAGACATTAATTACGGATAACAAGGAGCAACCATGGAAACTTATGGCTGGCTTTCGCTTTTACCCCCACTGCTTGCAATTGGATTGGCTATTAAAACACGCCAGGTATTTCTTTCTCTTGGGGCCGGAATTTGGCTTGGTTGGACCGTATTAAGTCACTGGAATCCTATCCAGGGTGCCGCCGGTATGCTTCAATCTATTGTGATGGTCTTTCAGGATCCCGGAAATACCCGCGTGATCATTTTTTCGGCATTGGTTGGATCGCTGATCGCTTTAACCCAGCGTTCCGGTGGTATTGATGGTTTTGTAGAATATATTCTTAATAAAAAATGGATCAAATCACGAAAAGGTGCCAACATGCTGGCTTGGACGCTTGGCGTGGTGATCTTTATCGAATCCAGTATTAAAATTTTAGTGGTTGGCTCTGTTTGTCGTCCGCTTTACGATAAAATGGGAATTTCCCGCGAAAAATTGTCCTACATCGCCGATTCAACATCGGCACCGATCTGTATGCTGATCCCCTTGAATGCATGGGGCGCGTTTACCATTGGTTTGCTGACAACACAAGGCGTTCAAAATGCCACGCAGGTTCTGATCAAATCCATTCCCTTGAATTTTTATTCCATTATTGCCGTTTTGACCGTGCTGTTCTTTATCTTAACGCCCTTTGATTTTGGCAAAATGAAAAAAGCAGAAAAACGCGTTCGCGAAGAAGGTAAGATCTTGCCCGACGGGGCCACCCCCATGATGGATGAACACCTGACCGGATTGAAAGCAAAAGAAGGCGTTAAAAGATTAGCACGGAACATGATCGTTCCCATTGTTGTTATGAGCCTTTTTATGCCTGTAGCATTGGTCATTACCGGATTGCAAAATCTATCCGCTGTAGAGGGAGCGCGTGTTGCGCTTGGTGAAGCATTGCGTCAAGGCGGACTATTGGGCGTTTTAGCCGAAGGGTCGGGGTCCACCGCGGTATTTTGGTCGGTGATGCTGGCGATCACGGTTGCCGGATTAATGACGCGTTTTCAAAAAACCTTATCAGGCAAAGAGATCATGGAACTTATACTCAAGGGTGCCGGCGGTATGATATCTTTAGCACTGCTGATGATGTTGGCCTTTTCTCTGGGAGCTACATGTAAGGCACTTGGAACCGGTGCATTTGTTGCACAGGGTATCTCCGGGTCATTACCTCCAGGCCTGGTTCCGCTGATCGTGTTTCTTGTAGCTGCTTTTATAGCTTTTTCAACCGGAACCAGTTTTGGGACCTTTGCGCTGATGATACCGTTAGCCGTTCCGCTTGCGGTAAATTTGGGAGTTCCGATGCCCTTGGTTGTATCGGCAGTTTTAGGCGGCGGAGTATTTGGGGACCATTGTTCACCTATTTCAGATACCACGATCGTGGCGTCTATGGCCTCGGCTTGCGACCACATAGATCATGTTAACACGCAATTGCCTTATGCGCTTGTTAGCGCCGGCGTTGCTTCGATCATTTATTTAATTGTAGGGCTTATTGCAGTATGACCATGAATTTTAAACCGTATTTTAAAATCGCACGACCGGCAAACCTGGGGCTTGTTTCTTTTGTGATCTTGATCGCATCATCTTTCTTTACGCCTTTTCCATCTATTTGGCGACTATTTTTGACCATTGTTTGCGTCACCTTTATTACGGCCGCCGGCAATGCCTTAAACGATATGTGTGATATTGACATCGACCGGATAAATAAACCCAATCGTCCTCTTCCTTCCGGAACTATCACGATAGCGGGGGCCAGGGGTTTTATGATCGCCATGTTCATTCTGGGAAATCTCGCCGGTTTGATCTTAGGTTTTTGGTCATTATTTTTATCACTTTTTATTGCAACGCCATTATTGTTTTGGTATGCATACCGTCTTCGACATGTTGCACTCATGGGAAACATTGTCGTCGCTTTTTTATCTGCGCTTACCTTTGTTTTTGCGGCACAGGCCTTTGGGGACGTAAAGCTCGGATATGTTCCGGCCGTCTTTACCTTTATTATTTCAGTTATCCGGGAGATCATTAAAGATCTTGAAGATCTTGAGGGTGACGACGCCCACAACAGTAAGACGCTGCCGGTAACCATAGGCGAAATACCCACTCGGATCATAGCCGGTATTATGATAGTCCTGTTTGTACCGGTGATACCGATTCCCTACATTATGGGCCTATATGGTAAATGGTTTTTCTTTTTTGGTTTGATCGGTGTGGTTTTTCCCATGGTAACCATTATGGTCCAACTGTTTCAGGTAAGGCGAACGATCAATTATCACCAGATCGCCGTAGCTCTAAAGCTGGTTATGTTCATAGGTTTGGCAACTGTTTTTGTCGGTCGATTCTAATTCTGCCTATTTGAGGGTTCTCCGGGAACAAAAAATTCCGTTTGTTATTCATTTTTAGGGCGCGTATGCCTATATTAAAGTTGAAATGATAAAATTATTACTAATCAAATGAAAGGATGAGAAAAAATGGTTAAAGTGAGTGTAATTCTTCATTACTACAAAGCCAAAGAGTTCAGTGAAGAACACCTAAAAGCGCAGATCGAGAGCTTAGTCGGCCAGACCTGTAAAGATATTGAAACCATTATCATTACCTGCGATAAAGATGATGCCGCCGCAAAATTTGCGGAACTGAATCCAAAAGTTGTTGACTGCCAAAACGATGTTGCTCTGAACATGAACAAAGCCCTTGCTCTGGCAAGTGCCGATTGGATTCTTTTGATCGACAACCGCGATAACCCGGTTATCATGAAAAAAGCAGCTATTGATGGTTTATTGCTGGGCGCTGAACGTCAATCCGACGCAGGTCTTTTTTATACAAGTTATGAACTGGAAGATGGCGGCGAAGTTAAAGAACTTCATCTGTTGGACCACCATCTTGGTCGCGTTCGCGATAACATGGATTATGGCAAGGTATATTTCGTTAGAAAAAAAGCCCTTGAAGCAATTGGTGGATTTGACGAGTCAGTCAAATACAATAATTTTTACGACATGCGTTTAAAGATATCAGAAAAATACAAATTGATCCGTATTGCCAATCGTTATAGCGGTTCTTATTATCGCGTTGTAGCCGCAGGAAAAAAAGCCGATGTGTTTGATTACCTGAAAGCCGGAAAAGACATTCAGCTTGAAGCCGAACGCGTAGTAACCGAACATCTCAAACGCATTGGCGCTTATATGGCTCCGGGTGTTTTTATGCCCAAAAAAGAAGAACACAAAGATGTTTCTACTCTAAAAGCTTCTGTGATCATTCCTGTTGGGAATCGTCCCGAATTTATCGGATCGGCGATCGATAGCGTACAACGCCAGACCGTTCAAGATATTGAAGTGCTTGTTATGGTCAATGGCGGTGAAAAAGACGCAACCTCAGATGTCGTTCGCGAATATATGGAAGGCGGCTCAAAATACGATGCCGCGAAACCCGAAGTTCGTTTGGTCGTTTATGATATCAACAGTATTGGTATGTGCCTGAATATGGGTGCCAAAATGGCCCGTGGTAAATATTATGTCCAGTTGGATTCAGATGATCAGTTGATCGAAGATGCAGTGGAAAAATTGATGGCCGTTTATGAAAGCGATCCCGAGATCGGCATGGTGATCGGTTCATATGAAGTGTGGGAAAAACATGCTGACGGTACCATTACACGCGTTGAGGATATCCCGGTTGTGACCCATGACGAATGGACCGACGACAATGGCCGTAACAACTTGCTTCGCATCAACGGTGCGGGTGCTCCGCGTTCGGCTCGTATTGAAGTCATTAAAAATGCCGGATATTTCAGCATAAACGATGACCCTTATGCGAGAAATTACGGTGAAGATTATGAGCTGGTTGGTAAGATCGCTGACATGTATAAGATCGGTCGTGTTTGGGATCCGATCTACAAGGTTATTCGTCACGCAGGAGGCACCGACCATAGTATTGATCTAAATACGATAGATCGTAATGATAACGCCAAAGACTGGGTCCGCATGGAAGCCATTCTGCGTCGCCAGAAATTCAATAAAACCAAATAAATTTAACAATCAGTATGTCGATATTGTAGAGACGCAAGATCTTGCGTCTCTACAATTTTTATTTAGTAACATTAATAAAACGATAAATTGACAAATTGCATTTTCTAAGAAATAATTGTAAGTTCTCAACGAAATATTGACATTAATTATAAATGATGGAGCAAACATGTCTAAAACACTTTTAATCGGTATCGATGGCGGCGCAACTAAGGTAAGCGGTTGGACAACACTTATCAATGAAGATCAAACCTTTCAGCTTGGCGATATCAACGTTATCAAAGAATATCGCGAATACGAAGAATACATGCCATCATTTAAACCTGTTAACATTTTAGTTCAATTGGGTGAAATGAATGAAAATGATATTGATCTGACCGTAGAAGAAAAATTACATGGAAAAGCTTACATGTTCGCTACTGCCGATGTGATCATAGAGTTGGCACAAAAAGTCGGTGCCGATCGGGTTATGGTCGGTATTGGCATGCCGGGTTTAAAGTCCGCAGATAAACGTGGCATTGTGGCCGTTGCAAATGGTCCCCGTATGCCCGAATATTGCAAAGTAATTGAACAACGAGTCGAAGCAGCCGGAATTCATATGGAAAAACCCATTCATCATCTTGGGTCAGACGCAGATTATTGTGGTATTGGCGAAGAATACAGTACGGACGGACTGTTTGGCCAAGTCGAAAATTCATATTATCTCGGCGGCGGTACCGGTGTGGCAGATGCCCTGAAACTAAAAGGTGAACTGTTGGCTTTTGATAATGCAAAAACCTGGATCGCCAAAGCATGGGAAATGAAGAACAGTGAAGGAAAATCCATGGAACGCTTTGCATCATCAAGCGGTATTCAGGCTATTTACAGCGAGTTTTCCGGGATTTCCGTTGCCGAATTGAACGCAACAGATATTTATCCTCCCCAGATCATGGCACTTTTTAATGAAGATCCCTCTGCAAAACGGACATTTAATGATGTGAGTTATAATATTGCAAAATTACTTTTTGAACGTATTGTTACCATATATAGTGGTTGGCACCATTTCTTTGAATTTGTAAATTCAAATCGTGCCGATCTTAGCGAAAATCATCCCTATAGAACAACCTTGCTGGATAGCATTATCATTGGACAGCGTCTTGGCGATCTTCTTGAAGAATCAAAAGGTAAAAATGTATTTTACGAGCCCTTTCTTGAGTTTTTGACCAAGTTCATTGTTGAGTCACCTTATCTTGATGCTAAATTTAAAAAACATTATTTGGTAGACGAAAAATTCAATGAAGACCTGATCAAAACATCCAAATTACGCGAAGCCCCCGCCATAGGTGCCGGCGTAGATGCCTATTTAACCTATCATGGAGAATAAACGCCATTGAGCGAACAACTTATAAAATTATCTTTTAAAGGAAATCGCAGAGAGTTTTATAAAAACCCTATGCATTTTCCTATAAAAACAGGCGACTATTTGATCGTTGATACCGATAAGGGTACGGATATGGGGGCGGTGACCGCCGTAACAGAGGGTTATGAGCCGAAAATATCCATATCTGAATTTGAGATCATACGAAAAGCCGATAAAAAAGACATTGATATCCTTAAACAGAATCGACATGACGAAAGCGAAATCTTAGCCCAAAGCAAAGCCAAGATACATGAACTTGGTTTGGTCATGAAGCTAATGGACGTAGAATATCAATTGGACCGTAAAAAACTATCATTTTATTATACCGCTGAAGAACGTGTCGATTTTCGCGAACTTGTTCGTGTGCTGGCAGGCATGTTCCGGACGCGTATCGAAATGCGGCAGATCGGGGTTCGCGACGAGACAAAAAGACTTTGCGGTGTTGGCTCTTGCGGTATGCCCTTGTGCTGTGGTGCTTTTCTTGAGAGTTTTGACCCCGTTAGCACCCAAGTAGCTAAAGATCAGAGCTTGCCCATGAATCCGCTTAAGCTAAGCGGCCAATGCGGAAAATTAAAATGCTGTCTTCTTTACGAACATGGTTTTTATCTTGAAGAACTAAAAAAATATCCGCCGGTGGGTGAACCTTTGTTGAAAGATCAACGAAAGGGTTATATACAAAAGATCGATATTTTTACCAAAACCGTGACATGCGACTTTGAGGATGACACACGCGAATTTATTCCCTTTGAAGAGATCGGTGACTATCTGAGCGCGGCACAGAAAAAAGGATTAAAGAAATTAGCGAACGTCCTTCAGGACATAATGCATGATGATGCTCACGATCTTAAAAAGATAGAAGACAAGTAAGATAAGATTAAAAAATAAAGAATAAAGATGAAAGTAAGGGTGAATAATGATTCGCCCTTTTTTATATATGATTAAAATATGATGATTTTCTTTTCTTTAATCTTTGTACTTTAGGCTTTTATCTTTACAACAGCCTTTGTACTTTTCAACATGAATGGAGTAAATATATGTTGAGTATTGGTGTAACCGGTGGCTTGGGTTCCGGTAAATCGGCAGCCATAAAGATATTTTATGAAATGGGTGCCAATATCCTGAATGCCGACGATATTGCCAAGCATATACTAAAAGCAGATCGTACCATCATGGAAAAAATTAAACTTACTTTTGGTGACGATTGCTATTGTGATGGTGAATTGCAAACTGGGATTTTGGCCGACAAGGCTTTTAAAAATCCTGAGAACTTGAAAAAACTAAATGACATCAGCCACCCCGCGCTTAAACAGCATCTGGAAAAATACATAGCCGCTACTCGTGCGGTGCCCGGGATCCTTATGGTTGAAGTAGCTATCTTGATCGAGGCAGGGTATAGAGATATTTTTGACAAAGTCCTCCTAATAACAGCCGATGAAGATATTCGCCTGCAACGTGCAATAGAGCGAAAAAATCTTACAGAAGAAAGCATTAAAGAACGCATTGCGCTTCAAATGTCGGAAGGTGAAAAACGCAAATATGCCGATTTTATTATCGAGAATAACGGGAGTGAAGAAGAATTAAGAGCCCAGTGCATATCTTTTTGGAAAACAATAACAATTAGTAACTAGTTACCAATTACCCATAACCAAATTATCAATTATAAATTATCCTTTGCCTGCAAGCCGTAGCATAAGCGAAGGCTTGTCAATTGTCAATTGGTTTTTCGGGATCCTGTCCAAATAAAAATATCATAAGAGCAACGGCAATTAATCCGATCAGCAATGAAAAGATAACCGGAAGTCCAAGTGCGGTTGGGATCAAACAAGCAAAAATGCTGATCCCGGCTACAGGCAGGGCATAGCCAAGCTGTGTGTTAACATGGGCAATATGGTCACAACCGGCTCCCATGGAGGACAAAATGGTCGTATCCGAGATGGGAGAACAATGGTCCCCAAAAATTGCACCTGTCAAAACAGCCCCAATACTCATATACAAGAAACTTGGTTCGGGAGATACAGCATAAGCCAAGGGAATGGCAAGTGGCATAAGAATTCCCATTGTTCCATATGAGGTACCGGTTGCGAATGAAATAAAAGCTCCCAAGATAAAAATGATCGCAGAAAGCATAAACGGCGGGATCTTGCCGCTGATCACACCGACCAGAAACTCGGCAGTTCCCAGTTTTCCGATCACTCCGCTCAAAGACCAGGCAAGGATCAGGATCGTAACGGTAATGACCATTGCGCCTGCGCCTTTTATCCAGGTATTAACGGCGTCTTTCAATGAGAATATTTTTTGTCGCCAACCCATAAATATGGCTACCAAACTGGCAAAAACCGCCGCTTGAGTCAAGGCAATACTGGCGTTGGACTCGGCAAAGCATTCCCTTAAAAAGATAAAAGAAAAATTACCACTGACAATGGCGATCTGTTCAAGGTTTTCTGATGCTATTATGTTTTGATATCCGTTATAGAACAATGCGGCAAAAGCTCCAATGATCAATGTTAGGACAGGGACCAGAGCATTGGATACTTTGAGTTTGGTGCTTTTAGAGATGGCAAGTTTTTCGGTGTCGACTGCCGACATTACATTTGCCCCGTCTGCAAATACTTTGCCTTCAAAACGAGCTCTGCGCTCCGCTTTTAGCATGGGCCCAAAATCTCGTCGCCATCTTGCACTGATAAAAATAAATGCAAGAATGAGTAATGAATAAAAACGATAAGGGATCGTATGAATAAAAACACTATAGGCATTTGCATCCACGCCAATTAGTGCATAACCATGTTTTATTAACCCTAACTCATAACCGATCCAGGTTGAGATCAAAGCAATATCTGCGATCGGAGCCGCGGTAGAATCAATTATGAACGCCAGTTTTTCACGCGAGACTTTCATTTTATCTGTAACCGGTCGCATGATAGGGCCGACCGTCAATAAATTTGCGTAATCGTCAAAGAAAATAAATATACCCATCAGCCAGGTATAAATTTGTGCGGCAGCAGCAGAACGAGCTTTTTTAGATAGTTTTTCCGCAATTGCTTTGGTTCCACCCATGACCGCAACAAGGGCGATAAGGCCTCCTATTGTGAAAGTCTGAACAACGATACCTGCATTCCAGGAATCCGACAGAGCTAAAACAAATTCTTGGGTCATTAAAACAAAACCGCGAATGATCGCCGTTAATTTTGGTCCAGATTGCAGAACGATCATATAAGCACCGGAGAATATTCCGATAAACAATGACACCACAACATTCTTTGTTACAAAAGCCAGTGTGATAGCTACGAGGGGAGGTAAAATACTCCAAGCTTTCCAACCATCGGTATAGCCGGGAGCAAGAATAGGCATAAGAACAAGAAGAGCCAGTAGAAAGATCAGGGTTAAGTTTCGTTTCATATTATTTTACCAATACCATTTTTTGAGTTGCCTTTAGAATGTCATTGATCTTTAAAGAACAGATATATATTCCCGATGAATAATTCCCGGCATTCCATACAAACGAATGATCACCTGCTTTATATGAACCCTTTGCTATTGTACGGACATGTTTTCCATTAAGGTCACTAATGGATAGTTCAATATTGCTGAAGGCGGGTAAATTGATCATGATTGACGTCATGGGATTAAAGGGGTTGGGATATGTTTTTAACAATACATGTGTTTCGGGCACTATATCCTTTGTTGCGATCACAACCTTGGGTGTGCTGAGCACCAAATCATCAAGAGTAATATAACCGCTAGAAGAGGTGTAATTGAAGCCAATATATATATCGGTGTCTTTAAAGGAACGCAGGCTATATTCATAGGCGGTCCAACTAGAATTTCCCGGTGAAACCGTTCCCAGCTGTGTTGTGAAACTACTCCGCATGGTATCGGTTTGAGAGATCATTACATTAAAACTTTTTCCGGAATAGATCATATGCGCCCAAAAAGATAATTCGGCATTGTTGTCATTGGGAACATGTATTTTTGGGGAGATCAACCATTGATCTTGTTCATCAAAACCATATGCAAGTTCACCGCTGAGCACCATATCATTTGGAGCATTTTCGGGATAAAAGTGCTGGCCATCATATAACCACCCGGCTTCGAAACCTTCAAAGCTTGTGTAGGCGTATCGCGTAATATTATCCTGGTTTGGCTGAATGTTAAACACACCGGCCTGTAAATTTGTATAATCATAACCCTCTTCGGGGGTTAAGGCCGAAAGCAAGAACCACCCGTTATAAGAACCGCCCCAGCCCCAATTAAAATGGAAGTAAGTATTGGTGGTTATTTGATAACCATCCAGCAAAAATGCGTGACCCCCGTCACCTTGTCCGCGATAAGGCAGTGGCCTGCCGGCATCCAGTTCTTGCCTGATCAATGTTTTCCATTCCGTATCCGTATAGTCAGCTTTTTCCTTTTGTATCATGTCCGTTCCATAGTCATAATGGCTGATCAGGGCATACATCATGTCTTCGTATGAAGCCGAAGAACCGTCGGGCAGCAGTTCCATTTCAACCGATACAGCACATTGGTATAAGAATAAAGATACATCTCTAACCTGGTCGGCATAAGCGGTTAAAACTCCATTTCGGGTACAAAGCGAATCAGGCATATTTTCATAATCATAATAAGTGGTATCGTGCCAGGCCGATAAAAGACTGTCCGTTGAATCGCTGTAGTACCAGCGTTTTCCGTATCCTTTTTGAGGATGCTCGTAATAATTCATCAATTGTCCCATAACAACCGCGACACATCCGGCATAAGCTTTTCTATCTGAGTATCCGGGTATAACGAAATATGGGAATTTATCATTATAGTAGGGTGATTGGTTCCATGTTGATGTTAGCAAGGGCTCCACTGCGGCAGTTGGGGTGGGCTTGCTTAATATGCCCATTTCCGCGCGCTCCCAGTCCGGGTGTTTTATGCGCGTATCGGATCTTAGGGATTGAATTTCTTTGTTATACTGTTTGTAAAAATCTTCAAAGGCCGGGTTATTGGTGCTGACAGGCGCATTATCGGAGTAGGCAAGAATTGCCGGAAAAGCATCATCGGCAGAGGTGAGGACAAAGCCGCCATTTTTGAACGTGCTAAGATAAAGATGATCGGCAACACGGACGCAAGCCAGTAGTGTTTTTTGTGGCAGCAGGTTTTTTGCTATAAGCTCTGCTTGCTCAATATTCACAGGTTTGGCAATTATATATGATATAATACCCAAGAGACAAATGATGCGTTTAAATATCTTCATGCTTTTAACCCCGTTTTAGTATAAATAAGTTAATGCTTCACACCTTAAAAGACAAACAAGAAGAAACAAGATTCAAGAAACAATACCAAAGGCATCTTTTCGGGAAAATCAAGATGAATATTTTGTCTTTTAAAGAGAAATGGTATATTGCATCATGTATAAAAGTATAACATGCAAAACCGCCCTGAATCGGATTAACAGTAATTACCTGCCGTATCACTGGGATTTGAACATTTATCGTGGTTGTGTGCATCGCTGTCGATATTGTTATGCACAATATTCTCACAGTTATTTGAATTCCGGCGATTTTTTCGGAACAATATATGTAAAGGAAAATATTGTAGAAGCACTTGAAAAACAATTGGCATCTCGTAGCTGGAAACATGAAACCGTGAATCTTGGCGGAGTAACCGATTCATATCAGCCCATAGAAAGAACAAAAGCATTTCTGCCGGATATTCTGCGATTGCTGATCAAATATCGCACACCCGTTTCAATTTCCACCAAATCTACACTTATTCTTCGAGATAAAGAGTTATTTGAAGAATTGGCCGTAGTTGCAGGTGCCCATGTCGCGATCTCTGTTACGACCTTCGATGAAACCTTGCGGAAAAAAATTGAACCGGGGTCTTTTTCAACACACGAAAGGTTTAACATTTTGCATGCGTTTAAAGGCACAAAGGTGATGACGGGTGTTTTAATGATGCCGATTTTACCTTATTTAACCGATAGCGAAGAAAACCTAACAGCCTTGTTCCGGGCAACACAAGAAGCTAAAGCGGATTATGTAATTCCCGGCTTGCTTAATCTCCGTCAACCGACAAAGGGACACTTCTTGAATTTTATAAAAACAACATTCCCCGAGCTATATCCTTTCTATGTTGATTATTACTCCGGCAAGGCAGATAAAAAGGCATATCGTGAAAATGTATATTCACGCATAACCACATTAAAAAAAGCCTACCCATTGTCGCCCAAACAACGACCCTTTCCGCGCACGCCCGAACAATTAAAATTATTTTGAACAGATAAATAGTCCACCCACTTATAATACGGTGCAGGGCATATGGGGCAGGTTGTTATTTGTTGAATTTTGCGTTCATCGTCTTACATTATAATACTTTTGCCTTTTGACTTGTTTTGCTTATATTCGGTGAAGTAATGTTTAAATAATGGAGGGAAACATGAAAAACACATTGCGTATTATACTTGTATTGACAATCTTAATGGCAGCCTTCGTACAGGCTGATGATTTTGTAAAGACAGGGATTAATGTAGGGCCGCTTCCGTCGGTTGCCTATAACTCAGATACCGGTTTTCAGTATGGTTTGCTGGCCAACATTTTCTTTTATGGTGATGGCGCCATCTATCCGGAATATTATCATAATCTTTACGTAGAATGGAATCAAACCACCAAAGGTGCCGGTTTGGCACAGGTTACTTATGATTCAAAATATTTGATCCCCGGTGTTCGTGTTACTGCCGACTTAAGCCAGATCACAAAAATGGCATGGGGTTTTTACGGCTTCAACGGGGCTGAATCGATTTATAATGCATCTTGGGTGGATAAAACCAGTGACGATTATAAGAACACATTATACTACGCAATGAAACGCAATAATTTTCGTTTTACCGTTAATTTCCAAGGAAACATTACAGACAACAGTTTTCGTTGGCTCGGTGGATTGGGTATCTTGAATTTTAATGTGGGTTCCGCATCTTCAACACGTGCGTGGGACAGTACGTTTACAGACCAATCTACACTATATGATGATTTTGTAAACTGGGGCGCCATTTCAGCAGAAGAGTCAGACGGCGGACTGGTTACATATGTAAAAGCAGGTATCGTTTATGATACGCGCGATAATGAAGCTTGTCCCATGAGCGGCCTTTGGGAAGAATTGGTTGTAACGGGCGCGCCAAAGTTTACAGGTAACGAAAGCGGATGGTTGCAAGTGGCAGCTATTCATCGCCAGTATTTTACGCTTATTCCCGATAACCTTTCGTTGACCTATCGCCTTGGCTACCAGGGTGTCGTTGCCGGCAAAATGCCATTTTATCTTCAGGGTAACATGCCGAACTCACGAAACAATGTTGATGGACTTGGCGGTAATAAAACCGTTCGCGGTATCATGGCGGCACGCTTGGTCGGTGACGGATATCTTTATGGTAATATCGAAGCCCGCTGGAAGATCGTCAGATTTAACTGGATCGGTCAAAGCTGGTACTTTGGCGTAAATCCATTTGTTGATGCAGGTATGGTTATTCAACCTTACGATTATGACAAAACCGGAATTCCTGCCGGAGTATCTTCGGATTACCTTTCCGGTAATAGCGAAACAGTACATGTCGGTTACGGACTTGGTATTAAATTAGCCATGAACGAAAATATGATCCTGGCTGTTGACTATGGTTTTGCCGGATCTTCAAATGACGGTAGTACCGGGCTTTATATTGGACTTGGCTATCTTTATTAAACGAACATGAAATATTTATTTATAGCGTTGGGCGGCGCCCTTGGTGCCGTCCTTCGTTTTTCAGTCTCATCCTTGCTTTATACATCAAACGGACATTTTCCTTGGGGAACGCTTGTTGTAAACGTTTTAGGCTCTTTTTCTCTCGCTCTTTTTTTGGGCTTATCGGGAAGCGAACACCACACATGGAACTTCTTTCTTGCAATTGGACTTCTTGGCGCCTTCACAACATTTTCAACATTTAGCATGGAAACATTTCTCTTATTCAAGACAGCCTCTGCATGGCTTGCTATTATAAACATGGTAGCAAATATGGGATTGGGGCTTGTCGTTGCGATCGGCGGGTTCTACCTGGGTGAATATTTGAGATAAGACTGTCTTGTCTTGTTTCTTGTATCTTTTCTTTTTCTCGTTCTCAACCTTAATCTTAAATTAATTTTCACTACTGTTGCTTTCTGAATAAAATTATCATAATTTCAATTGATTATTTATAATTGGTTTAGGTGATCAAAAGGGCCACTGCCGCGAGTTCGGAGTGGCACGTTTTACATTAACGGGTAATTTAAGGAGTTGAACAATGGCAAAATACCGCATTGGTTGGTTACCGGGTGATGGCGTCGGTAACGAAGTGATGGAAGCCGCTAAGATCGTATTGGACAAAATGGCGTTTGATGCCGAATATATTCAAGGCGATATTGGTTGGGAGTTCTGGAGAACAGAAGGGGACGCTTTCCCTCAAAGAACCATTGATATGTTAAGTACGGTCGATTGCGCCTTGTTCGGGGCGATCACCTCAAAACCCAAAGAAGAAGCCGAAAAAGAACTGATACCCGAATTGCAGGGTACGGGCAAAGTATATTTTAGTCCGATCGTTCGTATGAGACAATTGTTTAACTTGCACACAAATATGCGTCCGTGTAAGGCCTATGCCGGAAACCCCCTGAATTATAAAGATGAAATTGACATTACGATCTTTCGGGAAAATACAGAGGGTATGTATGGCGGGATCGAGTTTTTTCCGCTTCCTCAAGATGTTTATGACGTGCTGGACAAAAATCACCCCAAAATGAAAAAGTTCAAAAATGCAGGATTGGAAAATATAGCATTGTCAACCCGCATTATGACCAAACAAGGCTGTAAAAGTATTGTAACCAACGCATTTGAATATGCAAAAGAATACGGTAAAAAAGCTGTAACGGTATGTGATAAACCTAATGTTCTTCGTGAAACGGGTGGGCTTATGATCCGCACAGCACGTGAAGTTGCCAAAAACTATCCGGGTATAGAATTATGGGAAACCAATATTGATGCCCAGTGCATGTGGTTGGTCAAAGATCCCGGTAATTATGAGGTTATCGTTGCCGAGAACATGTTTGGAGATATTTTATCTGATTTGTCGGCTCAACTGATTGGCGGGCTCGGATTTGCCTGCTCGGCCAACATTGGAGATAAACTCGCCGTGTTTGAACCGACTCATGGTTCAGCACCTAAATATTATGGTCTTTACAAAGTTAACCCAATTGCCATGATCCTGACAGCAAAGATGATGCTGGATTGGCTGGGCGAAAAAGATATGGCCGAAAAGCTTGAAAAAGCCGTTGCTGAAGTTATTGCAGAAGGAAAAGTTCGCACCTACGATATGGGCGGTAGCAATACATCCCTGGAAGTAGCAGAAGCGATCGCTGCAAAATTATAACCGCAAATTAGCTCAACTTTTAAACCCGGCTTTTGCCGGGTTTTTTGTTTTTTATTAAAATTATACGGATTTGCCAAGTCAATAATCAATAAAGTTAATATAAAATTCGTGTAAAATTAATATAATTAATAAAAATACTTGACATGATTAATAATATTAATTATAATTTCCAAGAAGGAGAACAAAATGATACATGAATGGCAAACATTGACAAAAATGACAGAAGGCAAACCCCTAAAGGTAACAAGAGTTGAAATTACCGATACGGGTATCTCTGTCGAAGGAAACTTCAAACTCCCACCCTTGGCACAATTATCAAGCGAGGACCAACTATTTGCTGCCGTCTTTTTGAAAACACATGGTTCGATCAAACAAATGGAAAAATTCTTTGGCATTTCCTATCCAACGGTCAAAAACCGTTTGAATAAGATCGCGGGCCAGCTTGATATGGTAAATATCGATATTATGGTTGAAGAACCCGAAAAGGACAAAGAAGAGCGTATGAATGTTTTAGATATGCTTGAGAGCGGGAAGATCTCACTTGAAGAAGCGTTGAAAGAATTGGAGTAGAATATGGGTATCAGGATAATTTCAAAAGATCGCGAAAAACCTTTCAGATTATGGCTGCCGGGAATTTTGATCTTCTTTTTGATCTTTATGGCATTTCTGATCTTTATTGTACCGATAGTTTTGGCGCTTATCGGACTGATTGTTTGGAACCTGATCCCCGGACAGGGCAAAAAAGCGCGTGCCTATACGCGTATAGTTTTCAGCGTGCCGAAAATATTTTTGGCATTGAGGGGACTCACCGTAGATGTTGAATCAGATGACACTATTGTAAAAATAAAATTTTAGGAGATAATAAAATGAACGAAGAAAAATTAAAAGTATTGAACATGATAGCGGAAGCTAAGATCAGCGCGGAAGAAGGCGCAAAACTTCTAGATGCTCTCGACAAGAAGGACGCAAAACAATCAGAACCGGTAGTCCAGAAAAAAGAGAAGGGCAATATTAACTATCTTTTTGTTGATATAAGTCCAAAAACAGATGCAAACAAGGAAAAGGTACATGTCAAAGTTCCCTTAGCTCTCGTGCGTGCAGGTGTGAACATAGCCTCAATGCTGCCGGTAGATGTGCAAGATAAAGTAAACAGCGCCATGGATGAAAAAGGAATGAAATTCGATTTGTCCTCGATCAAACCTGAAAATATTGAAGAATTGATCCAGGCCCTGGAAGAAATGGAAGTGAATATCGATTCAGATGATCACACGGTCAGGGTTTACTGCGCTTAAAAAAAACTACAACACCCCAATAAGCAAAAACCCGACTCACCGTCGGGTTTTTGTAATACTTTAAATTAAAAAAGGGATATTTGTGGATCTACGGGTTTATAGAACTTCATCTGAGTTGCCAGTCGGAGTTTACTGCAAATTTGATAATATGCTTTGTTTAGGATATCGGCATTGGGACTGTCGCACTCGTAGGTGTTCCCAAAACGATCAATATATTTTTCTTTCAGCTCCGGAAATTGTTTGTCCAGTTGATCATAGAACCACTCACGTTGTCCATGCCGCTGGGTAACACCCGGCCACATTAGAGCATACTTTGCACCCACTTGGTGCGCATGCTGCAACAATTCGCTTATATTCGATTCGGAATCTGTGATCCACGGTAAAACCGGAGAAATAATGATCCCGGTATATATACCGGCAGCCGAAAGGATTTTCATAGCTTCAAAGCGTTGAGAAGGAAGTGGTGCGCCGGGCTCTATCTTTTTTGCAAGCTCATCATCATTGCTTGTGATCGTAAAAGAAACCGCCGCGTAAACTTTTGATATATTTCTTAAAATATCAAGATCCCGTACGACCATGTTGCTTTTTGTGATAATGTGAACAGGGAATTGATACCGATAGATCAATTCCAGTGCACGCCGAGTTAATCCCCAGTCCTCTTCGATCGGCATATAGGGGTCGTTCATGCTTCCGGTACCGATCGTTTGTTTTTTTCGCTTTGAAGAGAGTTCTTCCCTTAACAGATCAATAGCATTTTCTTTGATTAGGATATCGGAAAAATTTTCTATTTGATAACAATGACTGCGAGAATCACAATAGATGCATTGATGCTGACAACCACGATATATATTCATATTATAGCTAATGCCAAAAGGGTCGAAGCCCTTTGATCGTAGTGATGATAAAATTGACTTAGCTTGTATTGTTTTGATCATGTAAATCACAAATTAATTATAACCATGATGTGGCTGGAAAGTTATTACCAACTACCTTCTTTAAGAACTGTTTCTATCATGGCTAAATAATTCTCGGGCTTCACATACTCCGGAATTGAATTCGAAGAACCGGCACACCAGCCGCCTTTTCCTTTTGCGATCTCAATGAAATTTCTTGTTAGAAGCTTGATCTCATCCGGGGTTGCTCGACACAGTTGGTCGACATCAATACCCCCACACAGGCATAGTTTATCGCCAACGCGGTCTTTTAGTTCAGCCATATCCATGGAAATAGGTTCCACAGGGTGCAGGCTGGTTATTCCTATTTCGTCAATAAGATCCGGCATTACATCATAAAGCACGCCGTCTGAATGGTAAATAAAGGGAATGTTTCGCTTTTTTGCCAATTCACCGATGCGCTTTAAATAGGGAAATAAATTTTCCCGGAGAAAATCAGGGCTGACCATTAATCCGGAGGAATATGCAATGTCGTCACTATACCATAAGACTTTCACGAAATCCATGGAGGCCATAGTTTCGAACATGCTATAGACCAGAGTGCCAATTTTATCGAACATAGCGGATATTAATTCGGGGTCTTCATACATTTTCATGGAAAAATTCTCAAAACCCATCATTTCCCAAACAGTCGTATATATATCGCCGTATTGACCGATAATCCCCATATCATCCGGGATCAATTTTCCCGCTTCCTCCAAACGCGAATATTCAAGATCACTGATCTTTGCCCATTGATATTTTTCAAAAGACTCCCAGTCCGTAACAACACCATCATGTTCGGATGACCAGGACCGGTCGGCTGCCACATTGGCATTCTTGGCAATTGAACGATTGGTTTCAAGATGGATACCGGGTTGAACTTTAATGAAATCATAACCCATGCTGCGCATGAAGGAGATCTCATCTTTTACACTTGTAACGGGTTTACCCATGATCGCTTTTCTCATATCGGGGTGAATGCCCAATTCGATCAGGGGAATATAATCATTGGTCTTATTAAATAAAGTTTTCTGAAAATGCTCAAAATTCGGTTTTCGTAAATGCGAGAACATAGTTATATCCTTTTTAAGCTTTTATGTCAAGAAGCCGTTTTGCTTCTTGAACCGCTTGATTTGCATTTTTTGCATAGCCTTCTGCGCCGATCTCTTTGGCAAAAGCAGGTGTAACGGGGGCTCCGCCAATAAACACCTTGTTATCCAATTCATTGGCCCGTAAAAGTTCAATAACGCTTTTCATGTTTTTCATGGTTACCGTTAATAATGCCGACATCCCAATAAGGGCTTTCGGATTGTTTTTTGCGGCTTCCAGAAATTTTGCAGCGGGTATATTGATCCCAAGATCCTCTATTTCAAATCCTGCGCCTTCCAGCATCATACAGACGAGGTTCTTCCCAATATCATGTAAATCACCCTGAACTGTGCCAACAATAACTTTTCCCAAGATCAGGTCGGACCCTTCAAGCAAGAATGGTTTGATCAGCTCTAATCCCGATTTCATTGCTTTTGCGGAAAAAAGCATTTCCGGGACAAAGATCTCATTGTTTTCGTATCGTTGACCCACAATGGTCATGGCCGGAATAAGTCCCTGGGTTAAAATATCTTCAACAGCCACCCCTTCATCGATCGCTTTCCGGGTCAACTCGCGAACGCCTTCCTGGCCTTCCATATTTTTGGGAAATTTTGATCCGGCATCAATGTGGCCTTGTACAACACAATGCTTGATGGATTCAAGTATCGACATAATCTCTCCTTAGTCATTATTTAAGCAAATGAATATATTGCATATGTGACAAAGTATCAATAGAAAACCCCAAATAACACATATACTTTGAATAATTGAGGAAATATTAACAATATCATCAACAATATGTTTGTTTTGCGACAAATTATAAATATCATGAAATTATTATTTTGACCGTATTCGGGTATTTTATAGATGTTTTTAAATTAAAAATTTCCTAAGTTTTCAGCGAATTAACATTTGCCATTAAAGGAGTGCACAATGAAACAACTTAGAAACATTCTTCTGGATATTAAAAAACTGGAATCAGCCGCGTCGGTTTTACACTGGGACCAGGAAACCTATATGCCTCAGGGCGGCGGCGAATTTCGTGCTGAAGTTTTAGCCTATATAAGCCTAATGCAACATCAAATGGCCACCGGACAAAAACTCAAAGATGAATTATCCCGTCATATTGATTATACCACAGGCGAACTGGTAAACATAACGCTAAGCGAAGAAGAAAAACGCTTGGTTCAATTAGTTTTAAAAGACCTGAGAAAGCAAGTTGCCTTGCCGGATGATTTTGTTGAGGAAATGTCTAAACACACATCTGCAACACAGCAAGCATGGATAAAAGCACGGAAAGAAAAAGATTTCTCATCATATGCTCCCTATTTGGAAAAAATGATCAAACTTAAAAAACAAGAAGCCGAATATTATGGCTATGAAGATAAACCCTATGATGCCCTGTTGGATGGTTTTGAACCCGGCATGACCACAGAGAGGGTTGCCACTTTATTTGGGGGACTTAAAGAGCGTTTGGTTAAGCTGGTTGAAAAAATAAATTCTGCAAAACAGATCGACGACGCGGTTTTACAACAATCATTCGACACAAATGAACAATGGAAATTCGGCATGAAAATAGCCGAAGCTATTGGATTGGACATGAACAAGGCTCGTCAAGATGTATCGGCACATCCTTTTACCATTGGTTTTCATCCTGATGATGTGCGTATCACAACCCGACTAAATGATAAAATGTTACTTTCCGGCCTTTTTTCAACCATTCATGAGAGCGGACATGCCATTTATGAGCAAGGTCTACCAAAAACCGAATATGGCACTCCCTTTGGAGAAGCGGCTTCTTTCGGAATTCATGAAAGTCAGTCCCGTTTATGGGAAAATGTTATTGGTCGTTCCAAGGAATTTTGGACCTATGCTCTTCCTGTTTTAAAAGAACATTATTCTCAGCTGAAAGAAGTTACTCTTGACGATTGGTATCGTATGATCAATGTTGTCAAACCCTCCATGATTCGTGTTGAATCTGACGAAGTTTATTATTCATTACATATTATGCTACGCTTTGACGTTGAAAGTGCCATTATAAACGGCGACATGGATGTTAAGGATATTCCGGCTTTATGGAATAAGAAAATGAAAGAATATTTTGGGATCACGCCAAAAGATGATGCCGAAGGTGTTTTACAAGATGTTCATTGGTCCTTTGGCGGTTTTGGATATTTCCCATCATATGCTATGGGTAATCTTTATGGTGCACAGATCATGGAACAAGCGGAAAAAGAGATCCCCGAATTATGGGAAAAAGTCAGCAAGGGTGAATTTTTGCCACTTAAGAACTGGCTGAATGAAAAAGTTCATGTGCATGGCCGCTTCTATGATCCGGAAGATCTGATCAAGGTTATTTCGGGAGCACCGTTGAGTCCGGATCCTTTTATGAATTACCTGGAAGAGAAGTATACTAAAATATATGATCTGAAATAGAGCGCTGAGCACTGGACGCTGAGAAAGAGAGAACTTGATCTTTCGTCATCCTGAAAATACTGCCAACGGCAGTGTTGTTCAGGATCTCTCTGTAATTACATTACAGAACAATCTGTATAAATCCGCGAAATCTGTGGATAGTATTTTCTTTATTCATTTATCTTCAACT
>CAZSGO010000002.1:0-26806 GCA_964606395.1 uncultured bacterium | reverse complement strand
AACTGTTAACTGTCCATCTTCTCCAGCAGTTCTTTCGCATGCCCCACGCCTTTATCGGCGCTTTTCTTGACCCATTGACGAGCTTCCTCGAGATCTTTGGGTGTTTCAGCGGTCTCATAAAGTAATTTTCCAAGAAGAAATTCGGGATAGGGATGTTCACCGGAAACGCTTTTCTTTAACCATCTAATGGCTCTGGATGTATCGGGTTCGGTGCCGCGACCGATGCTATAAATTTTTCCCAACATATATTGAGCTTGATCATCGTCGTTTTTGGCACTTAATGTAAACCACTTCAGTGCCTCGGAATAATCTTGTTCGGCGCCGCTTCCGGAATAATAGACCATGCCCATCTTATTTTGAGCTTTCGGGAATCCGGCTTCTGCGGAACGCAGGTACCACTCGAGTGCTTTTTCGGTGCTTTTTTCAACGCCGATACCATGTTGGTTGTAGTAGCCCAAATAATACATGGCTTCGGCATTACCACCGTTAGCCGCTGCTTGAAAACTTATGATCGCTTTTGTTGTATCGGGAGCTGACAAACTATCACCGCTCATTAAATGTTTGGCAAGATCTAATTCTTCTTGATGTTGTTTGTTCTTGGCGGGCGCACATCCCAAGATCAGGAGGATAACAAGGAATGCTACAATTGTTTTTTTCATATTACGGTACCTTTGGGTTAATTTTTCATTATTTATGTCTTTTTTTGCAAATTTATCGCGCGTTCTTAATTGCTTTTAGCCATCCTTCATACAGCAATTTTCTCTGAGACTCTTCCATTCTCGGTTCAAAACAAGCGGCACCTTTTTTGCTTTTTGCAAAATCCGTCATTGTCCACATACCACTAGCTAATCCCGCCAGCATGGCGGCACCAAGGGCGGTCGACTCCAATTGAGGCGCCCGGCAAACGGGGCAAGAAAGTATGTCGGCTTGAAACTGCATAAGTAAATTGTTAGCTGTAGCACCGCCGTCTACGTTTAGAGCGGCAAGTTTAACACCGGAATCACTTTCCATAGCAGTCAACACATCTTTGCTTTGATAGGCGATCGATTCAAGAGTTGCCCGAATAATATGATTGGCGGTTGAGCCTTGGGTTAAACCGCTCAGCGTACCGCGAACATTCATATCCCAATACGGCGCGCCCAAGCCACTAAAGGCGGGGACGAAGTATACACCGTCATTATCTTTTAATTGGGCTGCTGCGGCTTCCGATTCAGATGCCGTTTTAATGATCTTAAGATTGTCTCGCAACCACTGAATAGCGGCTCCGGCAATAAAAACCGATCCTTCAAGCGCATAAGTAACCTTATCATCCAGACCCCAGGCGATCGTGGTTAATAATCCATGGTCTGATCGCACCGCTTTTTCTCCGGTGTTCATCAGCATAAAACAACCGGTGCCATAGGTGTTTTTAGCCGTACCGGGCTCAAAACATCCCTGTCCGAACAAAGCGGCTTGCTGATCACCGGCAATTCCGCAAATGGGGATCGCCGTGCCGCCAAAAAGGTCGGGATCGGTTTGTCCAAAATTATCGGAAGAGTTTTTTACTTCGGGCAGCATCTTTTCGGGAATATTAAAAAGTTCGAGCAAGTCCTGATCCCATTTGAGAGAATGAATGTTAAAAAGCATCGTTCTTGAGGCATTTGAAACATCCGTAATATGACATTTTCCGTTGGTTAATTTCCATATGATCCAACTATCAACAGTCCCAAAAAGAAGATCGCCGTTTTCCGCTTTTTCCCGTGCACCGGGTACATTTTCCAATATCCAATAAAGTTTGGTTGCGGAAAAATAAGCATCAATGATCAGTCCGGTTTTATGTTGAAAGGTGTCCGCAAGTCCATCTTGTTTTAGCGTCTCGCAATATCCGGATGTTCGTTTATCTTGCCAAACAATTGCCGGGTAAACGGGTGTGCCGGTGTGCCGATCCCAGACGATCGTAGTTTCACGTTGATTGGTGATGCCGATGGCGGCTATATCTTTGGGCGAAAGTTCAAGTTTTTTAAATAATCTATGTGTTACGTCTAACTGGGTATTCCAAATATCCATCGGATCTTGTTCAACCCGATCGGGCTTAGGATAATGCTGGGGAAACTCCGCTTGTTCCATGCCTACAATTTGGAAATCGCTATCAAACACAATAGCACGTTCGCTTGATGTCCCCAGATCAAATGTAAGAATATACTTAGACATGATTATACCCGATTAGTCTATTATTAAGCGACGCGATAACCTTATTTGCCAAAGTTTCGCCGGCCAAGAATCGCGCATTCAAATGTATCTTGAAATTTGTCTCTTGTTTCTTAGATATGGTAGGTGATCCATTCCAGGAGATCATTATAAACTACCTGACGATTCGTTTCATTTAATATTTCGTGACGAGCACCTTCAAAAATATTGACCGAAACTTCTTCAAGCTGACGGTTGCGATACATTTCGCCGACTTTTTTGGGTCCCTTTCCGTTTTCACCCACGGGATCTTCAGATCCTGCAACAATATAAACCGGGAGTGTAAAGCGGATCCACTGGTTGTGTTCTTTTCGAGAAATATAATTCAAACCATAAAAAAGGTCCTGAAAAAATCCCAAAGAACAAACAAAACCGCAATAAGGGTCATCGACATATTTTTTGACCATTTCTTTATCACGAGACAGCCAAGACATGGGACCTTCATCTTCAAATGGTTTATTAAATGAACCAAAACTCATATTATCAAAAAATTGAGAGGGTGTTTTGGGGCTTTTAAATAATCTTTGGAAAAAAGCCATCACGCGGCCGGCAGTAATAATGGGTAGCGGATTGGCCGCGGTACCTGAGAGGATCACGCCATGAATGTCATCATAGAGAGTTATATAGGTGCGGGCAAGAAATGAACCCATGCTGTGCCCCAATAGAAAAACAGGTGCCTCGGGGTAATCCACACGAATAATCCGAGTGAGCATTCGCATATCTGTCACAACCTTGATCCAACCATTCTCGTCAGCAAAATACCCAAGGTTCTCAATTGATCCGGCCGTTTTGCCATGACCGCGATGATCATTGGCATAAACCGCAATGCGATTTTTATTTAAAAAATTAGCAAAATCATCATATCGTTCGGCATATTCGGCCATTCCGTGAGAGATTTGAACCACCGCTATCGGTTCCTCTTCCGGCAACCAGCAGAAAAAAGCTATCTTAGCTCCGTCGTCTGTTAAAAAATAATCCGTTTTTTTCATGTTTATTCCAATTTTTTACTGTCGGTAAACTATCATATAATTTTGTTTATATCAACAGAAAAGAAAGGTGATAATATAAAGTAACGCTTTAACGCTACAGAATTTACACCATTCCTTTGAGCCGTGGTTTTATAAATATTTTTGTAAAGCTTCCACTTTGTCTGTTAACTCCCACGTGAAACCATCACGACCGAAATGGCCATATGCGGACGTTGCGAGGAATTTTGGTTTTTTAAGATCTAGATGCTTAATGATGCCGTGGGGAGTAAGAGGAAATTCTTTGCGAATGATCTTGGCGAGTTGAGTGTTGGATATCTTGCCGGTGCCAAAAGTATCTACAAAAAGTGATACGGGTTCGGCCTCACCTATGGCATAAGCCACTTGCACTTCGCAACGATCGCAACAGCCTGCTGCCACAAGATTTTTTGCAATATAACGCATCATGTAGGCAGCCGAGCGATCCACTTTTGTTGCATCCTTACCCGAAAAAGCTCCACCGCCGTGTCGCCCAAAACCACCGTAAGTATCTACAATGATCTTTCGACCGGTCAAACCGGCATCAGCAACGGGGCCACCTTCGGTAAACGCACCCGTAGGGTTAATGTGTATCTTAGTGTTTTTGTCCATAAGAGATCCACATACGGGCTTGATCACATGTTGAATAATATCCGCATGTAGTTGTTTCTGAGTAACATTTTTGCTGTGATGGCTGGAAACAACAATGGCTTCAATTCGGGTGGGTTTATTGTCGTCGTATTCGACGGTAACCTGTGATTTCCCATCGGGAAAAATATAGTCGATCGTGCCGTTCTTTCGAACTTCGGAAAGCCGATAAGCCAACTTGTGTGCAAGGGAAATGGGGAGTGGCATTAATTCTTCCGTTTCATTGCAGGCATAACCGAACATCATGCCCTGATCACCTGCACCGTGATGATTAACGCCGATACTTATGTCGTGAGATTGTTCGGAGATCGATTCCAAGACTCCGCAATTTTGTCCATTAAAACCCACATCACCATTATCGTAGCCAATATTGATGAGAGTATCGCGCGCAATTTGTTGAACATTGATATATTCGGCTTTTGTGGTCAGTTCACCCCCAATGACAACAAAGCCCGTTTTTATAAATGTTTCGATCGCAACGCGTGAATTCGGGTCTGCTTTTAATGCCGCATCAAGCACGGCATCAGAGATCTGATCGCACACTTTATCGGGATGTCCTTCTGTAACGGATTCGGATGTGAAGAAGATCTTTTCCATGTCTATTCCTTTTTTTTACAACAACGCTAAATGGTCTGCCGTTGCATCAAATATATAATATGGGGTGGGAGAGATTCTAAACGTTTTGACCTCACCGGCCCACATCACTTTGCCACCGTAGCGTTACTCGGTTGGCGTTCCATTGAAGGAACTCTTGATGCGGGATGAAGATATAATGATTTTTTGCCAGGTGCAATAATATTTTTTCAAAATCAAAAGTTCATTAGAAAAGTATAAAAACAACTTATAGATATGGATTCAATTGAAAAAATAAATTTTGTAATTACAGCCATTTTTTACGCTTAAAGAAGCGCAACATAAATCCGGCAACCACCAGTAAAACTGCCCAGAATATTGGATAACTGTACTTAAAACCCAATTCGGGCATGAATTCAAAATTTGTCCCATAGATACCCGCTATAAAGGTTAAAGGGATAAAGATGGCCGAGAAAATGGTTAAAACCTTCATGATCTCATTCAATCTATTGTTAATGCTGCTGTTGTAAATATCCAGATGATCGGAAAGCATGAGCCTATAGGTGTCGATTGATTCAACGGCTTGTGTAGCAATATCCAGCAGGTCTTTAATGAAGGGGACCGTATCATTATTCAGGAGATTGGAATCCAAACGACTCAATTGTAGCATAAATTCTTTTACCGGGCGTATCGTTTTTCGAAGATAGTTCATTTCCCGTTTATAATCATTGATCTTGTTAAGAACGCTTTTGTCCAGGTTTGAAAGAATTTCATCTTCAATTTCCTCAATTTGTTCTCCAATACGTTCAATAATGATCATGTAATTGTCGATCACAGAATCAAGAAGTGCATAGGCCAGATAATCAATACCATGATTCCGTATGCGCCCAAGTTTATTACGAATACGCTTTCGCACCGATTCAAAAACATCACCGGGACGTTCCTGGAAAGTGATCAAGAAATTTTGCCCCATGACCATACTTAATTGTTCACTTTCAATTTTATTATTATCGCGATCATAGCGCATCATTTTAAGAGTAAAGAACAAATGATCATCATATTCTTCCATCTTGGGCCGTTGTCCCGTGTTAACAATATCTTCAACCACCAAGGGGTGCAATTTAAAATTCTTTGCTATGGCTTTTATCGCATCCGTATCGTGCAGGCCATTAATATTTATCCAAGAAACGGACGACGACCCCTTTAAGCGGGTCAAATCACCAATACTGCCCGGATCAAATTCTTCAAGCAACTCATCGTTATAATCAATAACGTGCATATGGATCTTATCCATTTTTCTTTTGCCAATAAAGACCGGCTCTCCGGGGATATTTCCGATCAACGCCTCTTTTTGCTTAAGAAATCGTGCCATGATCCTCTCCTTGAAAATGTATTAAACCATTTTACACATTCTGAATGGTTATTTCAATGAAATAAATCCCCATAGATCTTTCGACATAAAAGAATAATTTAATAAACGTAGCCAGGACAATTTCTTTGTATATTTTTACCATAAAATGTATTATTGTGAAGTGAAGTAATTTTGTTTATATCATAACGAGGTGATCATGAAAGCTTTTTTTGAATCTCTGAGCGTGCCTCCCGAAGTACTTGAAAAGTTGATTATTTCGATAGTCTTTTTTATTGTACTTACCCTGATCAAGTTTTTAAGTAATCTTATTGTTCGCAAGCGTGTCAAAGATGACAAAAAGGCATATAGCTGGAACCGGGCCATCGTTTATATTTATACGGTACTTTTGATCGTCCTGATCGGATCGGTTTGGGTAAAGGGAATGAAATCCCTGACAACATTTTTAGGTCTTGCCAGTGCGGGTTTGGCAATTGCCATGCACGATACGATCGCCAACCTTGCCGGGTGGTTTTATATTATGTCGGTTAAGCCTTTCAAGGTGGGAGACAGGATTGAAGTTGACAATATCATTGGGGATGTTATAGATCTGCGAATATTGCAGTTCAGTATGGTAGAATGCGGGAATTGGGTTGATGCAGATCAAAGCACAGGACGGATCATTCATATCCCCAACAGCAAAGCCATTACAGGTGCCATCGCAAACTATGAGATCGGCTTTAAGTATATATGGAATGAGGTGCCGGTTCTGATAACATTTGAAAGCGACTGGAAAAAAGCAAAGGAGCTTATCAATAAAGTGTCGGATGACAATGTCCTTCACCTTTCGCAAGGTGCTCAGCAGCAAATACGCAAAGCTGCAAAAAAATACCTTATCTTTTATGATAAATTGACCCCTATCGTCTATACGACCGTTAAAGAAAGCGGTGTTTTATTAACATTACGTTATTTGGTGAGTCCTCGTTTAAGGCGTAACAGCGAACATCAAATTTGGGAAGCCATACTTGATGCGTTTGAAAAAGAAAGCAATATTGATCTGGCATATCCTACCCGCCGGACTTATATGAGCGATAAATATCAAATTCCGGGAGTTAAGGATAGCCAACAGTAAACGGCAAGAAATAAGAAGTAGATACTAAGCAATAGATATATTCAGGCAGTGGGGTTTATGTGCGGTGTTGCAATTTAAACGTATATCTACTGCTTGACCGGAGATGGGGCTTCTATTAAAAAATACTTTGCATTTATTGACGTGCTCAATTAAATTTACCAAGGATAAATGTTAGGAAGTGTTTATAAGTATATCGTTTTGTTAAAGGCTATTGAAAATCGTGTTAACGCAGGACAGGCGCCTTTAGCGAACGTTTTTACCGAACGTTAAAAGCCCGTTCGGTTTTTTTTAAAGGGTAAAAAGTGGAATATCTTAAGATCATCATTCTAGCTATCATTCAGGGACTGACGGAGTTCTTGCCGGTTAGTTCTTCGGGGCATCTTGCTTTGGCAGAATATCTGCTGGGTATTGAGTCACCGGGTGTAACCCTGGAAGTTTTCTTGCATTTTGGTACATTTTTATCTGTTCTGGTGATCTTTTGGAAAGATATTGTAAAGATCATTATTGCGGTTTTTGGCAATTTTTGGAAAGTTTGGAAATATCCCACGGCCATGAAAGAGAACGAAGATTTTGCCATGGGTGTATATATAGCTCTTTCTATGATCCCTGCAGGTATTGTCGGGCTGGTTTTTGAAGACCAGATCGATAGTCTATTTGATAATATTGTATTGGTTGGCGTTGCCTTACTGGTTACCGGCACCGTTCTTTTTCTTACCCAATGGGCCCAAAATGAACATAGACCGCTAAAGGGATGGCGTGCATTTCTAATGGGGGTTGTACAAGCTATAGCGATCATCCCCGGCATATCGCGCTCGGGCTCAACCGTTTCCATGGGTATGTTTCTTGGGATGCCCCGTGAAAAGGTTGCTAAATTTTCATTTTTGATGGCTCTTCCACTTATCTTTGGTGCAACGATCATGAAGGCAAAGGATGCTTTTGCAACAGAAGCCTTTGTATGGTCGGGGATCATTATTGGGACTGTAACGGCCTTTTTATTTGGCTATTTTGCAGTCAAATGGTTATTAAGGGCGATCATTAAGGGAAGATTATATATTTTTGGTTTTTACTGTCTGGCTTTAGGATTTTTAGCAATTATTTTTGGATAGAATATGAGTTGGCTTGGCGATTACGAACATGAGATGACAATGATCAAAAGCGGAAAGCTTAAGCCGGTCTATTTCCTATATGGAAATGATTATTATTTGCGAGATTCGGCTGTACAGAACATTCGAAAAAGCATGACTCAACAGGGATTATCTTACGACTATAGTTATTACAATGCTTCCGAACTGGATGCAAGTGAGCTTCAAAATGTATTATTCGGGACATCCCTTTTCCAATCCACCCGCTGTTCGGTTATCAGCAATGTAAAAGGACTGTTGCCTTCAGCCCGCAAGATAATGAATAATTATCTTAAACAACCCGAGACATCAAATGTATTGGTATTGACAGCCGAAGAGGTTGATGGAAGGAATGCATTTTATAAACGCATTCAGGCAGCAGCCACCGTGATGATGACAAACTCACCGTTTGAAAGTGAGATCCCCGGTTGGATCAGACAATATACTTCAAAGTTGAACAGGGTCATTGATGTAAATGCGATCAACGAACTGATACGTTACGTGGGCTCGGATATGGGCAAGCTCAGTAATGAAATTGACAAAGTTCATATATATTTACCGGATGATCATGCCATTACACGGGATGATATTCGCAAAGTAAGCGGGTTTTCAAAAACACATAGTATTGATCAATTGCTTGAATCTATCGGTCAAAGAAATAAAAGCGCAGCTGTTGCCATTTGTAAAAATCTTATTGAAAACGGCATCAGCGATGTATATCTGATCATTGCAATGTACCAGTATATTTGGAAATTGATCTTATTGAAAGACCCCAGATTGGTAAATTCACCGGACTTATCCAAACAAGTACGCGTTTATCGACCAAAACAACTCGAACAATTAAAGTTTACTGCTTCAAGATTCACCTTTGTCCAACTAAGAAAAGCAGTAAAAGCTTTAGTTGAAGCCGACCGACGTGTCAAAACAAGCTCTTGTGACCCTATAAGTAATTTTATGATCACTCTTGAAGGAATATTAGCCTGATATGGAAAAAGAAAAAATCAAATATACGGATGAAGAACTCGTAAAACGCTTTCAAGAAGGTGACGAGCGTGCCTACATTGAATTGGTAAAACGCTACAAAGACCGTTTGTTGAATTTTGTGTATCGTTATTTAAATTCATTTGAGCAATCTGAAGATGTCGTTCAAGATACTCTGATGAAATTATATACATCAGCACATATGTATCGTGAGATCGCAAAATTCAGCACATGGATATTTACGATCGCTGCCAATTTGGCGAAATCTGAATTACGCCGTTTAAAACGAAGACGTGTAATTTCCATTCACACCATGGGTTTTGACGATAAGGAATATGAAATTCCCTCTGAAGAATATGATCCGGCAAAAGAAACCACATCAAATTATGGCGAAAAACAGATCCAGCAAGCAATAGATACGTTGCCGGACCAATTTAAAACGGTTATAATTTTAAGAGAAGTGCAACAATTGTCATATGAAGAGATCAGCCAGATCCTTGGAATTTCAATAGGAACGGTTAAAAGCCGCATTAATAGGGGCCGTTTACGTTTACAAAAATTGTTGAAAGAATTAAAGGAACAATAAATAAATTGGAACATTTCAGAGACTGATGATTTTTAAAGTGGTGTTTAAAAAATTGTAGGAGGTATAGCGTATAGATGGATTGTTATAGTTTTGATAGAATCATTTCTGATTATATCGATGCAGACCTGAACGTTAAATTACGACAAGAAGCAAACGAACATATCAGTGTGTGCCCACACTGCAAAGAAAAGCTCGCTGATATGAAAGCTATTTTAGCTGAACTCGGTTCCTTGCCCTGTTGTGAAACACGTCCCGATTTTGAGTCCAAGCTTATGGACCGCATCGCCCAAAGCAAAGAGCAGAAAGAAAGTCGTTTTATTCATATGTTTCAAGAATATTCACGACCGATTTCCGTGGTTGCCGCTGTTATGCTTCTTGTTGCGACATCTGTTTTTGTATACACCTCTGTGGTCATACCGAATTCGCCGGGTTCCATTCCGTCAGCAGAAATACGCAGCATAGAGCAAAATAAAGCCAAAAGCATGCCCGCTGCGGCAACGGCAAATGTGCGCCCGACGCTGGTTAGCACGAATACAGAAGCTAATCTTCCGGACACAAATAAGGTCGAAACACCGAATTACAATAATCAGATCATGATGGTAAACGAATAAATAATTTGGAATTGGAATAGAATTCCTTATATTTGCCCGCAATTAATAGTGCGGAGGAGAAAAAATGGCTAGACCACAAACATTCGGCGCAAAGATCGCTAACCGTGAAAAGATAGGACAAACCTGTCCTGTATGCGGACAGCAGTTATCTTATGTAAAACATTATGCAAACGTTAAGAATACAGACGGCAATGTAAAATATAAACAAAAAGTCGTCGGTATCTGCGGATGCAACAAAAAGGATTATCTCGGTTAAGATATAAACCTTTCTTAAGTTTTAAACACCTCGATTTATCGGGGTGTTTTTATTTCTGAAACAATTTAGAAGGTTTTATTTTTGGGTAATCTCAACTTGTGACTTATCAACCTTTTTTAATGAATTAGTCTCAATAATTCCTTATTATAAGAAGATGCATATGAAATCGACCATATTTAGCTTATTAGCACTGTTCTTATTGCTTTCCTGTGGTTCGCAGGAACTCATAACAGATACACCTCAGAAAAAAGCTCCAAAACATTATCCCACATCGGGGATCACCCATTTTATGTACGGTGAAATATATCGCACCAGCGGAAATTATACTTATGCAAATCTGGAGTATCGCAAGGCCCTGGAATATGACACCACCACCACGATCTTAAACGCGATCGGTGAAAGTTATCGTCTAATGGGAAAACACAATTTGGCAACGAACTATTTTGAGAAATCATTAAAACTCGACCCTAGCGATGAAACGGCTCGATATAATGTCCTGGATCTATATATAAAAGAGCTGCGCTATGAAGAAGCTATCCCCATTATTCAAAGCATATTAAAAACAGATCCGGATAACGCAGATTATCTTCAGCGTTTGTCCGAGTGTTATCGCGGAATAGGTCAGCACGAAAATGCAATAAAGGTTTTAGATAAGCTCATTGATTTAAGGCCGAATAATCCATGGCCATATATTTATGCGGCCGAGATCATGCTCGAAGATGATCGCATAGCGGATGCGGCACCCTATCTTGAGAAAATAGCAAGACATGTACCACCGAATAACGAATTGTACGAATTTTGGGTAAGATCACTTTTTGAAAGCAATAATATTGAAGGCATGTTGAGTGCACTGGAGTTTTGGTTAAGTAATAAGCCGGAATCATTATCACCATATTTCCTTTACATTGATTACCAATTCCGAATGGAGAACTATGATGCCGGTAATAAAACATTGGCTCAAATCCAGGATCGCTGGGAAGAAGATGCGCGAATATCCTATTTTCAGGGTGTTTCCGCAATGGCTAAGGGCGATTTGAACAAGGTATGGTTTTATTTTAAACGAGCAGATAAATTTCCCGATGCAGGAATTGACCTATATTTATATTACGGACTTTGGTTTTGGGAAAAAGGCTATCTCGAAGAAGCGGAAACCATTGCCGACCACGCTATTGAGAAATTTGGCCTCGCCTCCCGATGGTTACACATGAAAGCCATGATCGGCATGCAACAGGGTAACTATGAGAGAGCAGAGCAATTATTGATTCAAGTGGTTTCTTCAGATTCAACTAATCTGGTTGCGCGTGAAGACCTGGCAAATCTTTACGTGGAAACCGATGAAGCGAAAAAAGCGGACAGCTTATACAGCAGTATCTTGGTCGTTCTGCCGGGGAACACCAGTGTTTTAAATAATTATGCTTATGCGTTAGCTTGTTTGAACATGGATCTGGGAAGAGCCATGGATATGGTAAACGAGGCATTAAAAAAAGAAAAAAGCGCCGCGTATTATGACACGAAAGCGTGGATATTATACCGGCAAAACAAATATAATCAAGCATTAAAATGGATCAAAAAAGCTTTTGACTATCAGGATGTAAGCGCTGATGTCTTTTCTCACCAAGGACATATTTATATTGCGCTTAATAAAATTGAAGAAGCGCGGGCCGCTTTTCTGGAGTCACTTAAGATCGATCCCAACAATATGGATGCCATCAATGCTTTGGAGGAATTAGAATAATGGATATTTCCGTCATCGTCCCCGCCTATAATGAAGAGGGAACCGTTAAAGAACTGGCGCGCCAGGTCCTTGATGTTTTTTCAAAAGAAAAATATGAGGGAGAGATCATTTTTGTTAATGATGGCTCCACTGATGCAACCACGGAATATTGTGATGCCCTGACAAAAGAGCACAGTAATATTTCACATATACATTTTCATCGGAATAAGGGGAAGGCAGCCGGGCTGCAGGCAGGGTTCGATAAAGCAAAAGGAACCTTTGTAGTTACAATGGATGCCGACCTTCAGGACGAGCCCAAAGAGATCCCGGCATTAATAGCCAAACTGGAAGAAGGATGGGATATCGTATCGGGATGGAAGAAAAAGCGCCATGATCCGATCACAAAACGTTGGCCGTCAAAATTATTCAACTGGGCCGCCCGGGTGATGTCCGGGATCAAGATCCATGATTTTAATTGTGGATTGAAGGGCTATAGAAACGAAGTGGTTAAAACCGTTAAGCTTTATGGAGAAATGCACCGCTGGATCCCTGTTTTGGCTAAGGTGGAGGGCTTTAAGACTACCGAGATCGTGGTTACCCATCATCCCAGGACAAGCGGTGTCAGCAAATATGGTTTCAGTAGAACGTTCAAAGGGTTCTTTGATTTTATGACGATCTTTTTCTTGAGCCGATTTACAATGCGTCCCATGCACTTTTTTGGCTTTTTCGGTCTTCTGTCCGCAACAGCCGGTGTGGTTGTGGAGATCATCGTTCTTATTTATAAATATGCGTTTGGGCATTCTTTTCAGTCCCATATGGCCATGTTGATCTTGGGTGTATTGCTGATAGTATTGGGAGTGCAGCTGTTTTCTATTGGACTTATTGGTGAAATGCTGGTTTATCAATCCAAAAAGAAATCACAACAATGACAAATTTTCCTTACCGTTTTTCGGTGATCGTACCGACATACAATCGTCTTGACGAGATCAGGGAATTATTAATGTCTCTTGAAAAACAATCCCTGACCAAGGATGCCTTTGAGGTCATTATTGTTGACGATGGATCTACTGATGCAACGGAAGATTTTATCAATGAATTGATAAAAAAAGGAAGCCTTAACCTTTCTTTTTATAAGCAAGATCACAAAGGCCCGGGACCTGCACGGAATACCGGCATGGAACAGGCAAAGGCCGAATATTATATTTTTGTAGACAGCGATTGTATAGCCGATGAAAATTGGTTAAAAGCATACGACGATGCACTTACAGAACCTGTTGCGGGTTTTGGGGGTCCCGATAAAGTTCGTCAGGACTTTTCTCCCATGCAAAAAGCAATTGATTATTCCATGACATCCTTTATTACGACCGGGGGTATCCGGGGATCATCGAAAAAGAAAATATCAAAATATTATCCACGTTCCTTTAATATGGGAGTTCATGCGGATGTTGTAAAAAAAATCGGTGGATTTGGGACCTTAAGACACGGACAGGACATAGAGTTTACACATCGTATTCGTTCACAGGGCGAAACGATAAAAGTCATTGAAGCGGTGGTCTACCATAAACGCCGAACTTCTTTATGGCGCTTTTTTAAGCAAGTTTACAATTGGGGCGTTGCTCGAATAAATTTATATAAGATCGATAAAGGCATGTTGGAGCCTATTCACTTTTTTCCCTTTCTTGGAACATCCGTGATACTGGCTTTTTTAATATGTTTGGCAATTTGGCCATCAGTTCTCTGGCCTTTTCTAGTGGCCGGTATTGGTGTGCTATTATTGATGGCAGTACATGGAATATTTAAGTATAAAGATATCAGGGTTTTTGCTTTTATCCCTTTTGTGGTCCCCATCCAGATATTGGGTTATGGGCTTGGTTTTGGGGGCGCACTTATCCGCCGGGTCATTTTTGGTGGTCGGGAAAAAACGGGATTTGTAAAAAATTATTATAAATAGACAGGAGCGAATATGAACGAACTAAAACAAACACAAAAATGGATAAAACCACTTGTGGTAACACTGGTTTTTCTTATTCCTTTATTATATTTCTTTTCTCCTATGATATTTAACGGACAAAGGCCAACAGGGGTTGATATTACCGCATCAAAAGGCAATACGAATCTTTACGTGAAATATCAGGAAGAAAGCGGGGAAAAAGTACTTTGGAACCCTAATATTTTTGCGGGTATGCCTGTTTATCCCCGTATTACTCCCACCATCATTCATGTCGATAATTTTGTTTCACTATTGGGAAAAGTCGTTTATTCTTATTTCTGGTATTATCTGATCGGTGCATTGGGTATTTTCTTTTTATTGCGCTATAAAAAGATCCCCTGGTATATAGCGCTGATCCCCGCGGTTGCATACATGCTGTTGCCACATTGGATGGCACTATTGCATGTGGGCCATTTTGCCAAACTCAGGGCTTTTATGATCTTGCCCTGGGTGATCCTGAGCTTTAATTATCTTGTTGATAAACGCACATGGCTTGCGGTGGGGTTGTTTACGGCTGCATTTTCATGGATCATGCGGACCCAGCATGTTCAAGTCACCTTCTATAGTATTTTAGTGCTCCTGTTTTTATTTCTGGTCCCGGTCGTTCGCTTGCTTTTTGAGAAACATTGGAAAGATTTTGCAAAGCTGGTACTTAAGATCGGCGTAGCGGTGGCTCTAACCGTGGCGGTTTCCAGCCAACCCTTTATTAGTCTTCAGGAATATACACCCTACTCAACAAGAGGCGGAAATGCCGTTAAAATGGACGTGTCAAACATAGATAATGCCGAAACAAAAGGCGCCGGGTTAGAATATGCCACGCGCTGGTCTTTGGATGGAAAAGGTATTATGGGTTTTGTGATCCCGCGTTTTGCCGGTGGTCTTTCTCAGGAAACATATCAGGGAAACGAATATCCCCAGCTAAAAGGAAGGGCTCTACCGACTTATTGGGGCGGCATGCCATTTACTCAAAGTTATGATTTTGTGGGTGTTTTGATCTTTGTTTTCGCCATTTTTGGCATTTGGGCCTATTGGAAAAAAGATGGTTTTGTCAGGGGACTTAGTGTCTTTTCGGGTTTTGCCTTACTGTTGGGACTGGGACGGCATTTTATGCCACTTTATAAATTATTATTTAACGTAGTGCCCTATTTCTCAAAATTCAGAGTGCCGTCTATGATCATGAACGTGATCTTTCTTGCTCTGATCGTTTTGGCGGGATATGGAATTAAAGCGGCGGTTGAAGAGGCCAAAAAAGCAAATTGGAAATTGATCGCGGGAATATTCGGCGCTACAGCAGGTATATTATTGATGATCTTGTTGTTCAGCGGTGGTTTTGCATACGAAAAAGCCGGAGAAGCCGCGCGATATGGCGCACAGTCTATGGCTATTATTAAAAATATCCGAAAAGAATTTTTACAGGCTGACACACTGAAGGCTTTAGCACTGGTACTTGTTTCCGGGGGTATTTTGATCGCACTTTCATTCAAAAAACTAAAAACGACCCTTGCCTATATTTTATTGGGGCTTTTAATTTCTTTTGAACTATTTAGTGTCAGTAATCGGGCTTATCAAAATATGACTCTGGGAAACCCGGAAAGTCTGGAAAGACGGGAATTTAGGCAAACCGACATAACACGCTATTTGTCTTCCCAATCGAATGATGCCCGTGCTTTTGCTTTGGGGCAAGACAGTAATTATTACAGTTATTTCTATCCTACGATCAGCGGTTATTCGGCGATTAAATTACAAACCATACAAGACCTGCGCGAACATTGCCTCTATGTTTCCGGCGGTATAAACTGGAATGTCGTCAATATGTTGGGGGGACGTTATATTATTGCACCGGGTAGATTACAAGAAACATTCTTAACAGCAATTGCAACTGATGAAACCAGAAAAGAAATACTTTATGAAAACAGCGAAGCTTTGCCTAAGGCATGGTTTGTCGAAAAAGCCAGAATATTTTCTGACAACGCAGACATGTTAAGATATATGAACACACAGGATTTTGATCCAGGCAAAGAGGCTCTTTTGTTGGATGAGGATTCCGATTTGGAAAAATCATTTTCCATCGGCGGAACGATCACCCTGCTTGAAAATACCCCAAACCGGCTCACATTTTCTGTTGATATTGCCACCGAACAATTTGTTGTATTTTCTGAAATGTATTATCCAAAGGGTTGGAAATTAACACAAGATGATGTTGAGATCCCGATCGTACAAACAAATTATGCTTTGCGGGGTGCTGAAGTCCCTGCCGGACAATATACATTGGACATGGAATTTCGTCCGGGTTCATATAATGCGGGAATAAGCATTGTTTGGATCGGAGATGTTATCATGTTGGTCTTGATCGGCGGGTCGATCTTTTTGTTGAACAGGGATAAATTTTTCAGAAAAAAACATAATGATCAGGTGTAGCCATGGCAACAATATCCGAGAATACCAACATAAATAAAGAAACCTTAGTAAAAGACCTCCGCAATTTGGGGGTTAAGAATGGCGATCTGCTATATATTAAAGCATCTATGAGATCTTTGGGTCGTATTGAGGGCGGAGCAAATACTTTTATTGATGCCACGCTGGATGTTGTTGGAAAAGAAGGTACGATCGTTGTGTCGTCTTTTGTAAAGGTCAAACCCTTATCATATCTTAAACGACATAAAGAACTCGTGTATGATATAAATACGGCATCTTACGCCGGAGCTGTTGGGAATGCCATCATGAAATATCCCAATGTGGAATTGAGTCGGCACCCTGTTCAAAAATTTGCGGCGATAGGGAAGATGGCAAAAAAATTGATGGGTGACCATACAGAAGAAAGTTATGCCTATGATCCCTTGAGAGTCATGGCTGAAATTGGCGGCAAAGGGTTGATCGTTGGCAAAGATGTCATTGGTGTTGGTACCACACATGTGGTAATGGGTTTATTGGGTTATAAGCAAAGAAGACCCAAAGTGGGGGTTCGCTATAAAGATGACAGCGGAAATGTAAAAATATTCCAACTGGATTGGGCCGGAATGTGCAGCGACGGATTCCATAAATTTTTCCCCGAATACGATAAGGTACCGGGTACTATTATATCCGAAGCCAAGGTTGGCAATGCCGTTACTAAACTGACCGACATGCAAAAAACCATGGAGATCGAATTAAAAATTCTTGGCGAAAACCCGTACTTTTTTATGTGTAGGGACAAAGATTGTTTTTGCTGCAGGTTAAGCTGGGATTTTTCAACAGGACGACCTCTGTCATTTTTACTCAGGAATCTGTTTAAATTCAACAGGAAAAATTTAAAACTATTTTTCAATAATTATTTAACCGGCGTATGGCAACCCCGCGAGCACAGAAAAGATCTTCTGTTCATGGGAAAGTCTTATAAGGTTAAAAGATAAACGACTTTCACCTTTCGCATATCTGTTAAGAGTACTTTTTAATCCTTTTGAGTTTTAGTAAAAAATCATTCATAAAACAAAAATAATTATTTAGTTTTATGCGTGAAAGGTACTTTAACTATAAATCAACGGGAATATGTTTTATTCCATCTTAACAGTATATTCGAATTATCACCCGAAATTCGTAAATGGATGGTATTTTCCGATACTATTGATGGTCATATTTGTTTTTTACCGAGCGCAAAAGCCTTTGACGAAGAAACCGTATTGTGGGTTGATGACCTGCCGGTATTATTCCCCAATAATTTTAACGATAAAATTTATACATTTGAAAACGGAACCCTGATATTTCATCATGATCTTTTAAAATCGGCCTTTTATCTTTTATCGGGATATCAGGAATATGGGTCTTCACTAAAAGACAGTTTGGGGCGTTTCCCGTATGAAAGCTCTATTCAAAGCAAACTTAAAATTATTGATCGCCCTATAGTGAATGAGTATTTTGAACTTATTGCAGACGCAATAAAAATGTTTTGTCGGTCTCATAACATACCATTTAATAATAACCAGCAATTTAAAACTTTTGGTTTCTTTCTGACACATGATGTGGACCGCATTGACAAATATTCAATTCACACCGTAAAAGCAAAGATCAAAAAAGATTCGTTTAAAAAGGCATTAAAGTGGACATTCCGCTGGCTGAACCCGTTTTATCGAAAAAACCCGTATTGGTCTTACGACTATCTGAACGAAGTGGAAGATAAGCTTGGCTTGCAATCTTGTTATTATTTTTTGAACCAAGACGTGAAGCATGAAGACAGTTATTATAAATTTTCCAATACCAGGATAAGGAAATTGATCGCTCGCCTTGAAAATAAAAACAAAGAGATAGGTCTACATGGGGGTGTTAGAACTTCAGATGACCCGGATGTGATCAAAAAGAATTTAGATGAACTGCAAGATGTTAGCAGAAATACGATCATGGGAAATCGACAACACCGGTTGATCTTTAGCCTTCCGCAAACGATGAATTATTTATTTGATAACAATATATTTTATGATAGCAGTCTTGGCTTTGCGGCACATGAAGGATTTAGGAACAGTTATTGCCTGCCTTTTAAGCTATATGATTTTGAGCTGGATAAAATGATAAATGTTTGGGAAATTCCGCTAAATGTTATGGACGGAACGTTGTTCAATTACCGGAATTTGAATTATGATGAGGCATATAATTCCGTAAGAGCACTGGTCAAAAAGATAAAAAAATATCATGGTGTGTTTACGCTTTTATTTCACCCCGATTTTTTGGATGAAGAAGAACATCCCGGTATAAGGGAATTTTATGAAAAAACATTAACCATGATCATGGGCGAAAGAGCGCAAAGTGTAGCGGGTTTCGACATATTGAAATTACTGGGAGATATCAATGTTCATTGAATGCTCACAACAAAAAATTCATGTAACTGACGCAAAGCTGAAGCCGGAGAACAAGATCCATATCTTTGTTAAGGGCTATATTATACACCGCAACGAACTTTATTTTGAAAATGAAAACATACCTTTTATCATGAAAGATTATGAAGGCAATGGTTTTATTGAAAAGATCAAAGAATACAACGGTTGTTGGCAGATCGTTATTGCTGATATTCCCCAAAAGAAGATCGTTGTCATCAACGATCGCTGGGGCACATATCCTTTGTTCAAGCTGGCAAAAAATAAAACTATTATGATCTCGGATAATTGGAAAAGTCTTTTGCCGTTCACGGCTAAAAATCTAGACAAACAAAGCTCTTATGAAATGGTGTCGTTCGGCTATGTGATGGGTAATAAAACATTGATCGAAAATATTGAAGATTTTCCCGCTCATTGCATGTGCGAATATTCTTTAGGTGATGAGCACATAGATTATCGGGAAAATAGCTATTGGCATTTGCAATATACATTTCAAGCCGCAGACGAAAAAAAGAAAGAAAAAGAATTTGCAATACTATGGCAAGAGCAGCTATCGATATATGCCAAAGCCGTAAAGCGCTTTGGGAATGCTTGCTATATTCCGATGTCCGGTGGCTTGGACAGCCGACTTCTTGCAGCAGAATTTGACAAACACGGGGTTGATATTTATGCCATGACCTATGGTGCCTTTAAAGGATATGGTGAAATTGATTCCGCACTTGAGGTCGTAAATAATCTCAAACATTCAGCCGGGCATTTTATTCAGTATTTAAATCAAGGAACCCTGGAAAAACTCACGCTGTCACCCCAGTATTGTAATCGAATTACTACGGCATATTTCGGTCAAATGTATTTGGATTATTTTAAACAAATTGAAGATCACTGTTCGGTTATTATGCCCGGATTCAGCGGCGATTTTATGGGCGGAAGTCTTATTCGAAATCGAATGCTAAAATGGAAGACAAATGATGATGCCATAAATTATATTCTTGAGCAACGAAGCGCACCAATGGTCAAAGCATTCTATAAAAATGAAAAATTTAAACATTACATTGAAAAAGCAATTGAGTCGGATTACCCAAAAGAGGCCGATGCGATCTCCAATTATGTCCGTTGGTTTTTAGAGAATGACATCCGAAGGTATCTTATGCGTTCTGTTCTTTCTGAAAATAAATCTCACAGCCATTTGGTGCTGCCCTTCTTTGATTACAAGCTAATAGATTTTTTTCTTGAACTGCCGGTTGAATTTTTAATTAATAAACGACTTTATGTTAATACTCAGATCAAGTATCTATATGACCATAACCCGGCCTTACTGAAAATATTGAGAGCAAAGCCAAAAGAAAAGATCAAGGTGGTCAGAAGTCAGGCGACCCATGAATATGTTTCGAAGCTTAAGAAAAAGATCAGTTCCCTCTTTACCGGTTCTCAGGACAGAACACAATGGGATGAAAGCATCGACTGGTATAAGGTCTATAACGACATGATCCTGCCCGATTGGATGGACAAAGACCTTATTCACCACCCGAACCTGGCACAAGCCCCAACCTATATTAAATATTTTGATACGGTATCCAAAGTATACATGGAGATAAGGGATGTTGAAAATAGCAATTCTGGGTGATTTTGTCCAAACACCCGAATTCCAAATTGATGAAAAATTATTAGCGATACTTCAAAATACAGATTTCAATATTGCAAACCTGGAAGCACCTTTTATTACCGAGAAAAGTGAACCGGCAAATGGCAAGTTCGGGCTATATCAAAAAACACCCGATTGCAACTTGCTCAAGAAGCTGAACATTAAAATAGTCAGTTTAGCGAATAATCATGTCAGTGATTTTGGTGTAGAGGGCTTTCAAAAGACCAAGGAAGTTCTTCAAAGGAATAATATTCTTTATTTTGGAGCAGGAGAAACCCGAGAAGAAGCGGAACAAGCGGCAATATTTTCCTGTATGGGAAAAACAATATCTTGTCGTGGGGCAATGTCCCGATATTTGGGGCGATTTCATGCCGAAGAACAAGGCTTTGGAACGGTTGACATTAATGCCGACAGATTGATCCGGGCGTTAAAGAACGACACCTCGGATCTTAAGATCATTTACAACCACTGGAATCAAGAATACGAAGATTATCCCGAGCCGATATATAAAGAAGATGCCGAAAAGATCATACAATATTCTCACGTAATAGCCGGAAGTCACTCGCATTGTATTCAGGGGATCTATAACCAAAACAACAAACCGGTTTTTTATAGTTTGGGAAATTTTTCACTTCCCAATATAGACTATTATAATTGTAAGGTGTCCACATATCGCCCGAAATCTTATAGGTCATTCTTTCCCGTACTATATATCTCCGAGGAAAGTATTGAGTATGATATCATCCCATTTTTGCTTAGCGCTAACGGTGCCGTTTTAAAAGAGCCAAACAAAGAGCAAAAGGAAGAGATCAATTCTAAGATCAAAAGAATTTCCTTACCATTAATGCTGAACAATAAAGAATATTTGCAATTTTACAAGAAACATCGTGACAGAAAAATGCGTAAGCCGCTTACCAGAAGTCATAAACGAAACAGTATGAATTTAAAAAGCTATCGTGTAAAATACAGTATGGTTCACGGCCTGGAGCGGAGTATGGCAACCCTGTTGGATTCTATGGGTTTGCGAAAAGCGGTCCGAAAAAGATTTAAAACTATTATCGATAAGGTTCAAAAAGCAAAATAATGCTGGATCAAGTTAAAAAAACAGTTAAACACTCAATCATATACAGTGTTGGAAATGCCGCCAATAAGTTAGTAGGGTTCATTTTACTACCTTTATATACTTCAACCTTTTCTGTTGCGATCTATGGTGTTCTTGCTTTATTTGATACGATCTCAGACTTTTTGCTTACCTTTTCCTCTTTTGGTATCATAGAAGCACTAAAACGATGGTATTGGGATAAAGAGGCTCAAAATAAGCAAAAATCTATTTTCTTTACAGTCCTTCTCTTTTCATTGGTTTCGGCTCTGTTCTTTTTGGCTATCTCTTATTTGCTTATGGCAAAATATTCTGTTGAAATGTTTGGAGTGACAATTTCCAACAGAACGATATGGTTCTTTCTGGGAAGCGTTTTGACAAATGTTCTGCTCCAAAGAATATTGATCTTGATGAGGATCCAGCAAAAAGCCATGCAGAACATGATCTTCAATATTATTAAACTGGTGTTTGTGCTGGTATCAACGATCTATTTTATAACCGTTTTAAATTGGGGCATGGACAGCGTGTTCATTTCTCGCCTTATTGGACAAGGTCTCGCCCTTCTTATTCTTTTGCCGCAGTTTATCAAGAATTGTAAGATCAAAATCGAGTTTTCTCTGCTTAAGGAAATGTTATCATATTCATGGCCACTGGCGATATCCACATCTTTGGGTTTAATATTGACATTGAGTGACAGATGGTTATTGAAGGGTATGGCATCGCTTGATATTGTGGGCAATTATTCACTGGCATATAAAATATCAAACGTTGTAAAATTATTGGTTGTACAATCTTTTGCTCAGGCGTTTGTCTATATATATTTTAAGCAGATGGACAATAAGAAAAGTTACCGGTTTTTTTCAAAGACCATGACATATTTCAGTTTTTTGCTGGTTGTGCTGGGGCTTGTGATCGTCTTGTTCTCAAGAGAGATCATTGTGCTGTTGGCTCAAAACGCCGATTACTATGATTCATATCTTATATTGCCATTTTTGATCTTGTCCGTATCGTTTGCCGGGTTGAGACAAATGTTGGTGCTGCCATTAAATAAATACAAGAAAACCAAGATCATTTCGCTTATTACCATATGTGCCGGTTTGTTAAATATTGGCTTGAACATTTTATTTATTCCGTTTTGGGGCGGTGTGGGTGCTGCTCTGGCGACGGCCATAGCACAACTGCTCGTAGTGATCACGTACTTAATTCTTAATAAACGTTTTGCGGACTACAAATATGAAAACTTTAAAATATTCTCTTTATTTATACTTGGGATATTTTTAGCCTTTGTGGGAATGCAGCTGGGTGGTATTGCTATCGGTCCAAGGATCGCCATTAAGATTGGATTACTGTTATCCTTTCCTCTTATTCTCTGGGTTTTTGGCTTTTATGAAAAAATTGAATTATTGAGAATGCACCAAAGTTGGTATAAATGGCGGAATCCGTTAAAGTGGAAAGATAATTTCAAAAACATTAATTTAAAGAATTAGCGGGATATAATGAATATTTGTATGCTACTGGAAAGACAATTTCCTTTTGATGAGCGGGTTGAAAAAGAAGCCCTGAGTTTGATCGAGAGAGGGCATACCGTATTTATTATTAGTTTTAATTATGATAAATTGCCTGCATACGAACTTTATAAAAAAATCCATATCATCCGTTTCCCTATTTCTCGCAAAGCATATAACAAATTAAGTCCACTGCATCGGCTCCAGCCCTTTTATGCATGGATGTGGAAAAAGGCAGTCAGGCGTTTTCTCAAAAATCATAAAATTGACACAATACATGTTCATGATCTTCCACTGGCAAATGTCGGGTATTATTTTAAACGAAAGACCGGTTGCAGGCTAGTTCTGGATCAGCATGAGCTTTGGAGCGAAACCGTCAAACATTATCGTCACTATAACACTTTGATCGGGAAGATCGTGCGCTTCCTGAGCTTCTGGGGTCATTACGAGAAACGGTTTTTCAGACAAGCTGACAAGATCATCACGGTTGAAGAGCCCATCAAACAATGGTATGTTGAAAATATTGGAATTCCCGAAGATAAGATCATCGTTACACCCAATACACCCATAAAAAAACAAATCGACGATCTTGAATTGCGTGATGAAAAAGACAAAGATCACTTTACCTTATATTACGCCGGAAAAATCGACGTTAATCGTTATATAGAATCTGTTATCCGAGCGTTGATTCCCTTGTCGCTTGATATCCCCGAAATAAAATTCAATATTGCCGGAAAATTTGCAAAAGGTTGTGACCCGCGCGTTATCGCCAAAAAACACAATGTTGCCCGGTATGTAAACTATCTTGGAGAACTTTCATATGAAGATATGATGCGACATATGAAGCAAGCCGACCTATGCATTTCACTATTGCCCAATAACAGCAAGGAGTTGAACAGAACGATCGTGACCAAAATTTACCAATATCTTCAATTGGAACAACCCATGGTGGTAGGCAGAACCGAATATATTAAGCAATATGTAGAAAGCAATGAAATTGGGTGGGTGGTTAACGAAACGGATCCGGTGTCAATTGCAAATAAAATACGTTACCTTTATAAAGATAAAACCCTGCTGGAAAAGGCTTCTAAAAATGCAGCCAGGATCAAAGATGATTTTGTTTGGGAAAAAACAGTTCAAGCGCTTGTTGACCATTATGAAAGAACGGAGCCTTCCAAATGAAAAAAAAGGCCCTCATCATAACATATTACTGGCCGCCTGCGGGTGGTCCGGGCGTGCAGCGCGTACTTAACATTGTTGAACATTTACCGGATTTGGGCTGGGAACCCATTATATTAACGGTTGAAAACCCCAGTGCTCCCGCAATCGATAAAAGTTTGCTTTCACGCATTCCGGAAGATTGCAAGATATATCGCACTCGAACAAGCGAACCATTTACGGCATATAAAAAGCTGACCGGCAAAAAAATCGAAGAGGCTTTACCTAAGAATATTTCCACCGATAAAAAACTTCGCTTAAGCGAACGCCTATCACGTTGGGTGAGAGCCAATTTTTTTATACCCGATGCGCGAAAAGGCTGGAAGAAATATATGGTTAAAGAAGGCCTTAAGATCATCGAGAACGAAAAGCCCGATATTATTTTCAGTACATCGCCACCGCATTCTTTACAGTTGGGTGCAAAACAACTTGCAAAAAATAGTGGCATTCCCTGGGTAAGTGATCTACGAGATCCCTGGACGGAAGCTTATTGGGAAACCCAAATGCCCAAAACTATTTTTAGCCGAAATAAGAATTTAAAATATGAAAAAGAAGTTCTGAAAACCGCAACACACATTACAACGGTCGGTAGCGGCATAAAAGACTTGATCCAACATAAAACCAAGCGACCTGTTTCAGTTGTTTATAACGGGTATCGTGATATTGAGAATCAATTTGTAAAAACGGAAGATTTTGAGATAGTACATTTGGGAAATCTCAGCTCAATGCAATCATGTTATGAACTTATTGAGGCAATTTCTCTTTTATCGAAAGAAGAAAAGAAAAAGCTTCGCCTGGTCTTTATTGGTACTCTTGCAAACGAATACAAGATAAAGTTAAACAGCTATTCCGATATCAAAGCGGAGTATATCAATTATTTACCTTATAAAGACATGATCGCACGCGCCCGGTCGGCATCCATGCTCTTCTTGCCAAAACTGAACAGCACTTATTCCAAAAGCTTGATATCGGCAAAAATATTTGATTATCTTGCGTTGCAACGGCCCATTTTAGCTATCACCGAAGAAGGAAGTGATATTGAAGGTATACTTCAGCAAACGAAAAGCGGTCGGGCCTTTCAAGCCGAAAATATCGACGGGATAAGGACCTATATTCAGACAACACTAAATGACCCGGATGTATTTTCGCCGATAAAAAGCGAGCTTAGAGCTTACTCGATCAAAGAGAACGTACTCAAACTGGCAACGATATTTAATAAATTATCTTCATTAAAATAATAGCTATCAGAATTTGACTTAATTTTCATTAAACCATTTAACTGTAAATGCAAAATAACGAGGTTTTGCCATATTAATAAAATGGGTTGATTTCTTTTCAAAAAACCTGTTTATTACATATTGCAATACATAATAAAGCCAGAGGTCTCAATGAAAAAATATCATTTTATATTGATAGGGCTCATTCTATGTACATGCTTATCGGCCCAACCTTTTGGGCTGGCTGGCAGAGGGTATCAAATAGATAAGCTTAAATACAAGAATGCAAGCGGTGAAGTTGCCACCACCATTTTCTTTTATGATCATAACAATACGCTATATAAAGCCTTTTGGACATTGGATAATAATGAACGGTGGTCATTAAATTATTATGAGAGAGATAGTAGGGGAAACCTGTGTTCTGCATTTCGGGAATTTTCAGATGGGTTGTTCACTTATGAGGATTTTCAATTTGATAAAAAAGGGAATATAACTACCGAGCAGTTCAATCGTTCTGACGGGCTATCGGGGATGGCTACCTATGTTTATAAAAACAATAAGTGTGTCAAAGCGGATTATGAAAAACATAAAGGCTGGTTGAGTGGCACGGTTTATTATTATTACGAGAAAGGGAGAAAAACGCGAGCAGAATTGATCCTACATGATGAAATTAGGTGTGAAATATCATATGATTATGATAAGGCCGATAATCTTATTGAAGAATATTGGGATTTTCAAGGGAGGTGGAACCAGACCTATACTTATGAATACAGAAAGGTCAATATGCAAAGCAACCATTATACAAGTCCCTATTTTCAAGATCTGGGTGAATATCGAATAAGTAAAGAAGACTACACATTCAACAATAAGATCGGGGGGCCATCGCGTTATTATTATAATGATAAGGGCCATTTGGAAAAGAAGATATTTGAGAGATCTGACGGGATCAGAACGACAACGGTTTTCACATATCACAAAAATGGACAATTAAAGAGCTCGGCCAGAGATTATTCGGATGGAAACAGCGGGTATTTTACATATTTATATGATGAACAAGACCGTTTGATCAAAAGGGAATTTTTTAAGAACGATTC
>CAZSGO010000001.1:14578-53730 GCA_964606395.1 uncultured bacterium | reverse complement strand
AAACCGTGTTTGTTCTTCCGTTTTCTATTACTTGGATTATATGTTTCTTTCACCTTATTCTCCTTTAACACATATATTCAGACAAAGCCCTGTAATATGTGGCATAAATTGCTGAAAGGCAAACATTTTTTACTGATTGATCGTCATTAATTATCTATATTTTTACAGGCTGTCGTCAATTGTGTATAATTCTTCAAGAGTATACAATATCTTGTACAAGCAATACATTATAACAGACCTTTTAAAATACATGTCCGGGATTTTATGTCCATTTTACCCTCAAATAGAACACCTGCAACACCCCTTACACACTTTTTAACAATATTTTTTAAATATTGTGTAATTATTTTATCCGCATAAATAAAGGAGATTGTGATATTTTTTTAAAATAATTGAATTTTATTGCATATTTTTCTTGCATATTTCGTGTATTGGTGTTATACTCATGTAGAACACTGGAATACTGGTGTGAATTGAAACAGAAAGAGAACCACAATGAGCATTAACTTCGACAGTTCAAAAGCTATATACCTCCAATTGGCCGATCTCGTAAGAGAGTCGATCATGTCCGGTGCGCTGAAAAGCGGAGAAGCTATCCCCTCCGTTCGACAGATGTCTGCCGAATATCGCCTAAACCCTCAGACAGTATTAAACGCCACACAACTTCTCGTCAACGAAGGACTTCTTGAAAAACGACGCGGACAAGGACATTTTGTTACCGATCCCGCACAAGCCGTTTTAAAAGAATCAGGTGTTATTCAGTTTGAAGACATTACCGTTCCGGACATGATCAAGCAGGCCAAGATGCTAAATATAAGTAAAAACGAATTATGTACATTAATCGAAGAAAAATTCGATAAATAAGAAAACAAATTTTTAGGAGAAAAACCATGTTTAAGAACACACTGATCAGCCGTCGCAATAGCACATTACTCTATGTGCGCGCCATGTCAATCGGTGTCATCAAAGCTGCCCGCTAAGCTAGATGGCCTGAAAGGAAACAGAGAAGGTTTAAGATTCAAGAGACAAGATCAATGAATCAAGTAAAGACAATAACTGAAAGGGACAACATGAAATATTTAAGAAACTACCGCGAACACCTATCAATTCGCAATGTCAGAGCACAATAATAAGAACCATAACGTGAAAGGGGTTAAAATGTTCAGTAAATGCGGAATGATGAAACAACATTGCAAGACAATGTCTTATGTTCAGGCAATGTCGATCCGCATCATCAAATCGGTGAAGTAGGATCATCACATGTTTTCTAAGACACCAAGATTATTTTTACTTTCGAACGAGATCAAAAATTGATAAAAAAGTGATACCCCTTTTCATATTCAGACCAAAGAAACTGTGATAAAATTTAAACAAATAGAGAATAAGGATTATTATGGAAAATGTAATTAACATCAATGGACTGACAAAAGACTATAAGCAAGTCCGCGCGCTCGAGGACATAGATCTTCAGATCCCCCGTGGACGCATTGTCGGTCTCCTGGGTAAAAATGGAGCGGGAAAATCAACGCTTCTTAAGTGCCTCTTGGATTTTTTACACTATGAGGGCGATGTAGCGTTTTTTGGCAAATCTCTCAAAGAATGGAATTACGACCTTCACACCCGGGTAGCTTTTATTCCGGATGTTAGTGGATTGGATCCGAGGCTAACCGTACAGCAGACAATAGATTATGCAGCGGGAATAAACCCCTCTTGGAATTATGATAAAGCGGAACGTCTTTTTGCAAAAAGCGAACTCCCCCGCGATCAAAAGGTCAAGACACTTTCCAAGGGAATGAAAACTAAACTTTATCTTATGCTAACACTTGCAAAAGATGTTGATATTCTTTTGCTGGATGAACCGACACTGGGACTTGATATCGTTTTTCGTAAGGAATTCTATGATCTGCTTCTTGGCGAATTTTTTGATGACAATAAAACAGTGATCATCTCAACTCACCAAGTCGCCGAAGTTGAGAACATCTTGCAAGATGTTGTATTTATCGATCACGGTAAGATCAAACTGCACCAACCGGTTGATAAGCTTAAAAATGATTGGTCAATCGTTGAAGTTTCTTCAGATCGCGAGCAAGATCTAATGGCATTTAACCCCAAAGCAACAAGCCGCTCGCTGGGTAAAGTGCGCGGCCTGGTCCAGGGCAATATTAAACTATCAGGAGCAACAACTGCCATTCCCAGTGTTTCTGATATCTTTGTTGCCGTTGTCAATCAATAAGGAAGGATAATAAAATGAATCAGATTAAAACATTACTTCTAACAGAATATCAAAAACGCAAATCCTCCTATTGGTGGCCTGTCTGGATTATTGCAGGATTAACCCTCCTTTCGCTCATCGCCGCACTTGTTGCTTGGATCATCGAAAGTCCGAATATCGTTATGTACGGGTCTGACGGCAGCCGCGAAGGATTGCGAATAGGAATGTACGGTGTCATGTTCTCTTTTAGCATGGTCTTTGCCCTGTTTATGGCACTGAGCGCCCAAAGCTCACTAAATCGCGAAAAACAGCTGGGGTCTGACTTGTTTTTTCGCAGTCAACCTGTTTGTACATGGAAGGTAACTGCCATTAAATATCTCATGCATATATTTGGAAGTTCTCTGCTTTTATTGGGTGTGGGTATAATATTCGCTATTATTCTCAGTATCGTCAGTGTGTTCTTTGCTGATGGTTTCTATCTGGGACAAGCACTCTACGGCACATTTCTTGGATGGCTGACTTATCTTAAAGTGGCGCTTGTTTTTGGGTCTATGTTCTTTTTCTTTTCTGCAGTATTTAAAAACAATGCTCTTATTCTTGGTCTGGCCGGACTTGGCATACTTGAAGGTCTGTTTGCCATTATTGAAGCGATCTTCCGCCATAACATAAGCATGCCCAACATATTTGAGTCAATTGTTAGCATGATCGGTACAATAGGTCTTGATGAAATTGAAGAGATCAACATGTCAATTGTCATGGGAGATTATCGCATTCTTTTCGGACTATTGTTTGCCGGGCTTTGTTATGTGGGCGCAACCATGATCTATAAGTACCGGGCAAAAGACGTTTAATATATAATCCGTGTTATAACATATATCGCAGAGATCCCGTTTCCCGTCGGAGCATATCCATGACGGGATCTCTCTATTGTCTAACAAAACCGATATCAGAATAATTTTTAAAGCTTCTTGTTTTGTTTCTTATGCTAAATTTCCAAATAATGTCTCTTGTTTCTTGTGTTCATAATCTTTAATTTCTCACATGGAATATCACAGGCAAACCATCGGTTCTCATTTATATGTTGTAGACGAGATCGGTTCAACAAATAAAGAACTTCTTGAAAAAGCCGATCATTATGAACATGGGACGGTGTTTTGTGCAAGAAAACAAACCGCAGGCCGTGGTCGAAAGAAGCGTGAATGGCAATCTCAAAATGGTGGCTTGTATTTTTCCATTCTCCTTAAGGACCAAAAAGACATTTCAAAAACATACCCCTTTGTTTTGTTAAGCGCCCTTTCTGTCGTTCGCCGGATCAAATCATGTGCCACAATGGGTATCGCCATCAAGTGGCCAAATGATATATATATCAATCATCGCAAAGTCTGTGGTATTCTCGCTGAATCATCAACCCAGGGCAGTAAAACCAACATTGTTATCGGTATCGGCATTAATGTTAATAATAATGTGTCACACCTTCAAGATTTACGCAATCCTGCTGTGTCCCTTAAAGAATGTCGTGGCGAAGAAATTGATCTTTCTTTTCTACTGGATCGAATAGTTGATGAACTTGATATCTTGTATAAAGATTTCTGTGAAAATAAATTCCAAGAACATCTTCCCGAACTAAACCGCTTACTATATGCCAAGGGTCAAAATATTGAAATCGCAACAACGGGTAAAACACGACTGGTAACCCCCTTGTCTTTTACGCGAGAAGCCAAACTTCTTTGTCTTGAAAATGACAGGGAAGTGGAATTATTCATTGGGGAAATGTAATCGTCAAGATTCAATTTTTAAAACCGCCGCTCGATTTTTTATCCAATGGAAGATCTCTGGTATATATATTCCCGGATCACGACTATTGAATTAATCAAATCTCTTGCAAAATCAACATAATTCATTCATATTATTATTGGATATATTATGGATACTATTTTAAAAATATCGGCATTTTCTGAAGATAGCATACACGCGTGTATTGCGGCTTGCGGATGCATAGACCGCATTTATCAATATAGTGGTGATTCTTCTTTTCCGGAACAATCGCTACTAAAAGAAAACGCGGGGTTGACACAACACTCAGAACCCGAAAGCAGAGATGCCCTTGTTGCTACGGGCGCTTATGAATGGCTGCAAGATTTTCATGCAAATAATAATAATTTCTCTCTATCAAACACCTCGGTCAAATCCCTGCATAGAAAAATATTTAAGTATAGCGCGCGCGACGAGGGAAGTCGCGGCAACTACAGAACGGATATTGACGAGATCATGAGCTCTCTGTTTTTTGAAACAAAAAACGCACTCAAGAGACAGGATCGCCATCCGTTGTTCACCATTTCTCTTTTCCGGTCAGCCTTCATTAACCTCATGCCATTTGTTACAGGAAACGCCTTGTGCGCAAATTTTCTTGCGTATGGGTTGTTGTATAACAATAATTATCCCGTTGTTGGTCAAATACCCCTAATAGCGTTCTTAAATAACCCCGATGGTGCTATTTCGAACGATTCGCTTGTTGTGCTACCGGAATCAATTTTATTATTATTGAATAACTATTACTCGGAAGCGTTCGATACATCTTCGCGCTCCGGATCGGAACCATATTTAAATCCTCGCCGACAATCGCTTCTTGATTGTGTTTCAAAAAATGCTCCCGTTAAGATCTCTGATATTATGTTATTCTTTCCGGACGAAAGCAGGAACACCATAAAAAAGGATCTCTTGTTTTTAAGAACTCTCGGATTGATCGTTGCGAATGGCGAAGGCAGAGGAATGGTTTACGGTACCAATGGAAACTAGTGTTTTTTATTTATAGGCAACAGGGCAAGTATTATAAGAAACGCCACCCCGATCGAGCTGCCCAAAATCAAAGAATTGCGAAACCCATCCCCAGGGACCAGATTAAACATCACCAAAACCAGCGCAAAGGAAAGCCGTCCCAACAAGCTTTGCGTTGAATAATAAGTGGCTCTTAAATTTGAGGGTAATTTATGTGTTGTCTGAGCTCTTGCGATGGGAGCCGAGATAGCACCGGGGAGACCTCGAAGCATCAGCAAAGCGACGACGATAAACGAGCCCGAAATACCCATGATCGCAATCATGGCAGTCTGAAGACCTATTACCAAAAGAAGAGTTGCCTTGGTGCCGCCCAGCTTACCGATCCTTATTGCCCGGTGAGCAAAAACAGATGCAATAAGCATACTCAAGGCAGTGTGAAACCCCAAAATTAACGGACTTAGCTCCCCTGAAATATTTTTGACATTAAAAGACAACAACATCCTATTAATGTAAATTTGATACAGCTCATATGGTATATGGTTTAGAACCGTAATGATAACCGCAAAAACAAATAAGTATTTTAGAGTCGGATCTTTTAGTTTCAAAAACACGTTTTTCATCTGCAGAAATGGGTGCGAAGGTTCTTCTTTTTGGGTGTTTTCGTTTTCGGGGTCTTTCATCATTAAGACCAAGATGAAGGAAAAAGCAGCAAAAACAAAAGAAAGTCCGTACGCAATTCGATATTCGTTCAACCACGCAAACAGACCACCTATGACAGCAGCTAGCGCAATTGAAATAAGACCTTGAGATGCCAGTTTGGCTTCCCGATGACCATATTCCGATTCTTTATTAAGTGACGTTAGAATGGCATAATGCAGAGAAGTATCTGTTCCTGATGCAAAGGCAAAACCGACAGCCAAAAATAATTGAGCGCCGGCAAAAACACCAAAAGAGCCGCCGATAAAAAACAGGACATAAGCGACACAAAAACTAAGCGCAGAAATGATAAGCGTTATTTTTCGCCCGACATAATCCGAGAAATAGCCCGACGGAACCTCAAGCAAAAATACAAGCGCATAATATATAGCTTCTAAAAGAAATATTTGTTTTAATGTAACGACCGTTGAAAAATAAAGGACAAAAAGGGGCGTCCAAAAATATGCTCTTGTTAAGATCACATACCAATTGTATGATGTAAGTGATCTGTTTAATGCCTTTTCATTCGAACCTAATTCCATAATACCTTTTTTGGTTTATTGGGTTGAATTTAGAGTTTAGACGTTTGATTTCAAACGTCAATTTATATGTGCTCAACAATAAATGCGAAATGGCAGTGGTTTGCCTGTTTAAAGATCGTTCAATAATGTGTAATCGGGGTTTTTATTCTCTGTGTAAAATTAATTTAACCATTGTTGGCAAGGCCCTGATATTGTAGGTCCACCCAAGAATGACCGTTGCGACAATCACCATTTTTATCTCGGGCGAGTGAGGAAAAAACATGGCAATGGTAGCTGTTGTCATTAGAACAGCAAAAGGAAGCCAAACACCTTGATTGTTTTTAAAAATGATGTAAACAAATATTGGTACCACAATAAAGGCAATCAGCAGTTCCCACCTGGCAAAGAAAAGGAATATTCCCATGATAACTGCAGCCCCCTTCCCGCCGTTGAAACGGAAATACAATGGATAGATATGTCCAAACATGGCCCCTATGCCGATCAAACCCAATTCAAAATCAGTAAGATCAAAATAAGCGGCAGCTATGATCATGGGGATAAGGGATTTGAATGCATCCAGAAGTCCGGTAATTGCGCCCAATATCTTGCTAACGTGCAGGTATATGTTTTGAGCCCCGGGATTGGTATTTCCCATTTTTCTTATATCGTGGCCTTGTGTGATTTTGATCAATATTTCGGCAAACAGAACGGAGCCAATCAAATATCCCGATAACAAACAAATAACGTATTTGAATATAAGCTGCATATCATTACTTCCTGCTGAAAATATCTCTATTACCAACGGTTGGCTTGTTTGTAAAATATTATCTATTTTTCTTTATGTTTCCCCGAAAGACCAATCGCCAAATTTCCAAGACCGACCGCAAGAAAAGACAGACCCAGCACTGTGTTAATGGCAAACATAAAGAGAACGCCTAGCCCCAATAATAAAGCGCCCATTACTACAAACATTTTATAGTTGATCTTTCTTTCTGACATGGTCTATCTGTTTCAATTAATATAACATGACTACAACATTGGCTAAAAACAAAAGCAACAGACTAAGCAATACAATTAAAATGGAAGCGATCCAAAAATAATAAAGCACGCCAACACGACGGGTTTCGCTTTTGGTGATTTTTTTATATTTACCCACAAATTTTATAATATGAAAATTTACAGATAAAAAGCCCGGAGTTTTGTCATTCCTTCTATAATGAAAATCATAAATAAAGATCGTGCTTATAGTGTATAGGGCAATCCCGCCGGCTCCGATAATAATTAAAAATATGTTGATCATTTTCTTATCTAATCCCCTGAGATATACCCGGGTTATCCCTATTTTGGTTGAGTGTTATTATGAATTTCTATTGTCGAAAAATAAAAGAGAAAAAATATTATTACAAAATTCATTGTATCCTTGATCTCCACACATGCAAAAATTGTTGTATGTGAGCATGTGTTAAAAAATATTTTATCTGTTAAGCACCAATTAAATTAAATGTAAATGAGACTATTATCAATGTCAAGAAATTTGAAGTATTATAAAAAGTATATGGCCATAAAATATAGGCCTGCCCCCATAAATATGACGGCAACAATACGGCGAAACCATTTTTCGAATAATTTTATTTTATCATAAACACCGCCAATGCCACCAATGGTAAAAGCGATGAACCATGCAAATATTATTACCGGAAGTCCTGTACCCAAAGCAAATAAAAGTGGCAAGTAAAGCCCGCTAGGGCTTGAGATGGTCATGGGTATCAGCATACCGAAATACAAAACGCCGCTATAGGGGCAAAAGGCAAGCGCAAAGACAACACCCAGAAGAAGAACGCCCCAAAATCCGGATTGGCTTTTTTCTTGCATTTTTTGACTTAATTTCCCCAATCCCGGAAATTTGATCTTTATAACGTCAAGCATTAAAACACCAACGATCAGCAATAATGGCCCTAATAACTTTTCGCCCCATTGCTGAATAAAGCGAGATATTTGAAATTGACTGGCGGTAAAGTACAATATTAATCCAAGCACGGTATAGCTAATAGCCCTGCCAAGAGTATAGATCAACCCATTGAAAAATACTTTTTTTCTGTCTTGAATATCTTTCCCAATAAAAGCAATGGCGGTAATATTCGTTGCAAGGGGGCATGGGCTTATGGCTGTCATTAAGCCAAGTATAAATGCCGAAAATAGAGGGAGGTTAGTGCTGTCCAACCAGCTTTGAAGAAAATCCATATCTCTATATGTGTTTGCTGATCAATTCAAGCAATTTGTTCTCTAATTTTTCCGGAGACGATATGGCATTTTGAAAAGCAAATGCAGTTATGTTTTCAATTTCACCGCTATTGTAAACATACAAACCGGAACCGCTTACCATGAATTTATTTGCCAACTCCTTCACGCCGGGGACATCTTCGTCAATATTAACTTCAATAAATCTTATATTGGGATTATCGCTGTAGTGCGTTTTTATATAATTTGACGATACTTCTCCAACGGCGATACACGTAACACATCTTCGCGTTCCATGAAAATAGTAGACCTCGACAACTTCGGATTTAACAGTTATCTTTTCTTTCGCTGTCGCTTTAATGCTCGGGGTTTTGTCACAAGCAATAAAGGTTACTACAATAATTAGTGCAAAAATAAACATGGATATTTTTTTCATTTTTTTAACTCTTTTTTTAATTATTTAATGGCTATTATAATATAAGTGATTCAATATTTTCCAGCACATGGTTCAATCCGTTTACATCTTTCCCACCCGCTGTTGCCATGTGCGGTTTCCCGCCACCGCCACCTCCCATGGCCTTACCAAGTGATTTGACGATATTGCCTGCTTTTATACCTTCTTTTACCAGATCATCCGTTACAACGCATAATACTTGCGGCGTGTCATTTATAACCGTACCAAACACCGCAATACCGCTTTTCATCTTTTCGCGGACTTTGTCACCTATGGCTTTAAGTTGGTCCATATTCTCTACTTCAACACGATTTACAAACAACGACTTATCCTCAAAATTTCGCTCATTTGTAAAATAAGAATCAATGTCCAATGTCAATAATTTGCTTTTCAATTCACTGTTCTCTTTTTCAAGATTGCGCAATTGAGCATTCATATTGATCACTTTTTCAAGAATTACGTTCTCGGGTAACTTGGTGATATCCCGCAAACCATTAAGAATGGTTTGTTGCATTTTTATAATATCTAATGCCGCTGCTCCCGTAACCGCCTCAATTCGACGGACACCTGATGCCACAGAATTTTCACTTACAATAACAAACAATCCAATATCGCCACTTCTTTCAACATGGGTTCCGCCACAAAGCTCTTTAGATGTTTCCTCCATGCTAACAACCCGAACTTCGTCACCATATTTTTCACCGAACAGGGCTTGAGCGCCATTCCTAATGGCTTCTGTATAGGGCATAACCCTGGTAACGACCGGAATATTTTGCATAATGCGTGTATTAATTCGTTGCTGTATGTCAATTTGTTGTTCGGTTGTGACTTTTTCAAAATGTGTAAAATCAAAACGCAGGCGGTCCGGACCAACATAAGATCCGGCTTGATGGACATGATCTCCCAACACCGATCGTAATTCTGCATGCAATAAATGGGTAGCAGTATGGTTGCGGGCCGTGTCGCGTCTTATGCTTTTTTGAACCTCCAGCGTTGCTGTAATAGGCCTTATATTTCCCTCTAGGACAGAGCCTTCAACAATGTGCACAATGTCGTCACCGATCTTTTTCGTATCAACCACATTTATTCTGGCGTCAGTTTTCATGCTGTGTTTATGCAAAACAAGGAACCCTTTGTCGCCGACCTGCCCTCCGGCTTCCGCGTAAAAAGGAGTATTGTCAAAAACCAAATAGGTGTGCGAATCATCAACTGCATATTTTAACAATAATGATTCAGCAGTATAACTATCATAACCTGCGAATTTTGAGAATTTGTCTTTTTCTAAAACGATCCATGCAAGATCTTCCGAACTTTTAATGGAAAACTTTCCAGCGGCACGGGCGCGTTCTCGCTGCTCCTGCATAAGCGCATTAACTTCTTCTTCGTTAACAAGCAGATTTTTTTCTTCTGCAAGAAGCCGTGTTAAATCTACCGGAAATCCAAATGTATCATACAGCTTAAAAACATCTTCACTGCTCAAGGTTTTTTCAGTGCTTTTTTTTGCTTGTTTGGCGATCTGGTCAAAAAGATCCAGACCCTTGTCAAGTGTGTTGCCAAAAGATTCTTCTTCGGCCCTAATAATGCGCTGAATATGCTCACGCTGATTTTTGATCTCGGGATAAACATCTCCCAGAACATGCGCAACAGCCGGGACCAGGCGATACAAAAAAGGTTCTTTTAAATTCAATTCACGACCAAAACGCGCTGCTCTCCTTAAAATTCTTCTTAAGACATAAGCGCGACCCTCGTTTCCCGGTATAGCACCATCTGCGATAGCAACCGACAACATACGAATGTGGTCAGCAATAACCCTATGAGGTATACCATCGTCGTCCTGGGCATAGGCAATATTGGATATTATTTCTATTTGCTCAATAATGGGCTTAAATAAATCGGTGTCGTAATTACTCTGTTTTCCATTTATTACTGCAACAATTCTCTCAAAGCCCGCTCCCGTATCAATATGTTTTTGACTTAATGCCAATAATTCCCCGTTTTCATTGCGGTTATATTGAATAAAAACCAAATTCCATAATTCCATATATTCGGGATCGTCTGCGTTGACCTTAAGCGGATCTTGATTTTCAACATCATCGCCGCTATAATAATGAATTTCAGAACACGGACCACAGGGACCGGTCTCGCCCATAGACCAAAAATTATCTTTCTCTCCTGACTTTAAGAGATGGCTGGGGTCCAAATTGGGTATGTTTAGCCATATTTTATATGCCTCTTCATCTTCGGTATAGACTGTTGCATATAATCTTTTGGGGTCTAATTCCCATACCTCGGTAAAAAGGGTCCATGCCCATTCTATCGCTTCTTTTTTATAATAATCTCCAAAACTCCAGCTCCCCAACATTTCAAAAAATGTGTGGTGATAATGGTCACGCCCAACAGCTTCAAGGTCATTATGTTTTCCGCTGACTCTAATGCATTTTTGCGAATTAACCGCACGCTTGAAGGGTGCTTGCGCCTCCCCAAGAAAATAGGGTTTAAACTGATTCATTCCGGCATTGGTAAAAAGCAGGGTTGGGTCATTTTGCGGAATAACAGGCGCTGATGGAACAACGGTATGCCCCAGGGTTTTTTCAAAATAGTCAATAAACTGTTTTCTTATAGCGTTCGAGTTCATTCTAGTCCTTTTTAGAGTTCAAATCAATTCATCAAATAAATGTAGCCAAAGAATATATAAAAGGCAATCTTGTTCTCCGATGCAATGTTTGTATAAAACAAAGGGAGCAATATCATGAATGTATCAGAGAAACTTCTTATATAACGTGAATTGGCTATCCGTTTAATTTAATAAATTATTCTACGGCAAATTTTACAGTTGTTTTTAATCCGTCAATATTGCTGATAAATATCAGATATACACCACGGGGAATGTAATTTCCATTTGGTAAAACACCATCCCAAACGATCTGTTTTTCAAGATTTTCTATTGCATCGGTAGCAAATTCGCGTACAACCCGGCCTGTAAGCGTGGTAATGCGAACCTGGCATTGTTCTGCAAGGCCATCAATAACAAGTGCGGGATCAACGCCGGGATGAAAAGGCTGTGGAAAAACAATCACGTTTTCCAAACTTGTTCGCTCTTCTGTCCATGCTATCTCATACCGACTTAATCCGGAGGCAGTTAACAAATAGGCATAACCGTTTTTGTCGTCAAAAACGAGATCGTATATAACGTCATCTAAAAGCTGTGAATTAGCGGCCCTCAAACCATTGCCATCATCAAACCAACGATTGTTGGTCATATAGATCTGAACACCTTGACTTTGGGTCAGTATCCACTTATTACCTTTTGCGTCAATTCTAATTTTTATAGGGACCATGCCACTTAAACCGTCAATAGAAGGATTCATACTAAAGTCGGTATCGGCGGTAAGGGAACCGGGCGTGCGGATCATTTGCACTCCGGAAGCCGTGGCGACCCAAATATTCCCGGTAATGGGGTCGATGTCAATTGAATATACATCATTTGATATTAAACCGTCCGCGGTTGTGATCAACGCCCAGACACCCGTGTTCTGGTCATACACGGTTATACCACCGGTTGTTCTTGGAATATCTGATTGACGGGCTTCATTAGCGATCCAAAGTCGCCCATATGTATCAAAGACCATTTCTCTGGCAAGAATTTGAAGCTTGTTTTCGGAATCTTCAGTCGAGTATTTTGTTATCTGCCCGATCGGCGAGATCTTTAATAATGTTTGACCCGCCAGAGTGTGAACATTCAGTGCCCAAATATTGCCATACCTATCTTCTGCCATACCTCTCATTTTGAGATATATTTCGTCTCCCCCGAGCTCTTGTGTTCCCACAATAACGTGATTGCTTGTATCATACACGGTATACCGATAAAGATCATTCAAATCAATTCTTTGTAGAGCGCCCGGACCTTCAGCGTTTTGATTTTGCCCGACAATAGGAAGTGCCGTCACATCGCTAATTGAACAAAAAAGTTCGCCGCTTGATGCAATCATTGCATCATATACCGTGGTCTCCCCACCGATGCGATACGCAATATTTACTGTGTCCGCCGAAAATTTGTCTGAAAATACTTCATCGTGAATAATTTCTTCGTGCGGTGAAAACACCAAGTTGTGCCAACTTCTATCGTCCAGAATGGAAATACCATTGAGTCCACAAACAGCTACTTTTTGATCTTCTGTGATCGCAAGCGCGTTTGATTTCGTGTATAGAAGTGTGTTGGGTATAAAGCGTTTTGTTCCGGCACCGTTCGCAAGAATACGCAAAACACCTTTATTCTCTTCGGCAACCCAGAGAGTATCGCCCTGAAATGAAAAACCACTTAGGTCATTTTCGGATATATATATGCTTTCACCCGTTTGGGCGTTATATATGGTGTGTTGTGTTGCATAATAATACCGGTTTCCCTTTGGAAAAAATGCGAGACCCGCTTCATCGCTCTCAAGAATTTTATTTTCATTTCCGTTGAAATAACTGTAAAGGTCATTTTTTTCATTGACGATATAAAGACTATCTCCGAATACACCGAGGCACTGGGGTATTATACAGCTATCTAAAGCAACCCCCCTCCATGCACTTTCGGGCTTGAGGTTGGCATTATATAACCATGCTTTTATTAACCCTTTGTCTGTTGCAATAAACAAGCTGTCTCCCGCAATTTCAATATCATAAATCGTTGCCGGGTTGCCTGGAAATTGATTGTAAGTATCCTGAAACACATACCGGTTGTTGTGTTTAACAAAGTGAGCGATCTCGGGAGACAAACCGTTCATGTAAACAGCAAGTACCTGGCCTGTAGTCCCGGCAAATGATGATGCATCGGTAAATCCAAAATCAAAATAATCGCTATTTCCGCTAACAGAACGATAGCTTATTCCGTTTACACCGGAAGCATAAGAATACCATTCGCTTCCATCACTGTTTACATAATAGCGAAGTATATCAATATGCTTAAGTTGGTCGGTATTAGATTCGGTGCTGAAACTCTCGCTTTCGGTATCAAAAACAGCTATTCCGCCATGTGATGCGGCACGAAGTAATTTACCGGAAACATGTAAATCTTTGAGTGTTAATTGGGATCCGTAAGAGACCCAGTCGCCCACGACGGCAAAAAGCATCCCGGAACACAAAAGTATGAAGATCACCAATGGGCGTAAAATTCTCATTTTCCGGCTACCTTTATAACTATCCCATCTTCAGAAGGATGTTTTGATTTAAGCTCAGATAAGGCGTTCTTGGCTTCATTATATGTCTCAAATTCACCAATCCGAACAATATATAAATAGCCGGATGTGATCTCTCGCCTGTTGATCTCTACCGGATAACCGTGGTCCTTAAAATAATCTTGTTTTTTGTCTGCGTTTTCTTTGACGGAAAAAGCACCAACTTGTATTCTAAAATTAATCGTTTTTTCAGATATCGTTGCGATCTCTTCTTCTTTGGTTTCAACAACCGGATTAGGGGTAGAACCCATTGGCTTGGGTGTTGTGTCAAGAGTTACTTTTTCAACAATCGGTTCCATTTTTATCGCCGTCGGGTGATAATCAGCAAGAATACTAGGTTTTGTGTCGTTTGTTGTTCCCGGAGATTCAACAATATTTTTTTGTGCTCGAGCTAAGACCATACGATAATAGCTGTCGTTTCTAATGGGGTCATATTCTTCTACTGCGCGTTTGAGATAGCGCAATCCACTATCATAGGCATTATTTACAAAAGCATAGTCAGCTAACATCACGGAAAGATATGCTTTCATTGCGGAAGATTTTGTGCCACTAAGATATTGTTCTGCTTTTTCCGCGGTTACTTTACCATCCGGCTCCAAGATCAAATTAAATACTTTAGCTGCTTCCGCTTGAGCATTTTGCGTTGAAAACGTAGCGAGCGAATCTCTACCATATCCGGCCAATATCTTAAGTATATTTTCGGCAGACAATGTGTTTACCGTTCCAATAAGAATTAGTATGATCACAAGAATGTAAGGTTTTGTAATTTTATTCATCATAGACCAAACACCTTTATCCTTTATTTGTTTCACGGTTTTTTTATTTTCGTGTTTAGTATTGTTGTTGTTGAGTATCCCGGAATCCTCGGGAAAACGAGCACTAGCCCGCCCCATGCCTCTACTTCTTGTGCTCCAACAATGGTTTCAAGGGTATAATCACCCCCCTTGATCAGAACATCAGGCTTCAAAAAGTCAATGAGTTTCCATGGGGTATCTTCTTCATATATCACAACTGCATCAATGTATCCTGTTTCAAGGAGTTTCTTGGCGCGGGTTTTTTCGGGATTTACCGGTCTTCCGGGTCCTTTTAGTTTTCGAAGACTTGAATCGCTATTAAGCCCTAAAACACTCAATCCGCCCTGATCTCTGACAAATGCCAAGAGGGCGTTATGCCCCGGATGTAAAACATCAAAACAGCCATTGGTAAAAACCAATTTGTCTCCGGTTTCTTTACATCTAATAACGCGCTCTTTTAGCGTTGACCAATCTTTAATGGTATATAAATCTTTCATATCGTAAAATGTACTAATAATTGATAAACGAAACTATGAAAAATTTATTTTCAACACCCTGCTGTTTCTTCATCCATAAGGCAGATCGGGCAGTTTAATTGCATGCCCTGTGAACAATAAAGATCTCTAATATTCAAAACACCCTGTGAGACCAGCCAGTTTCTTTGTCTTTTATCTTTTTCGCTTATTCCGTGTTGCTCGTGAAATCGCCTTACTGCGCCGTATGCATGGGGCATTGTGCAATTTTCTATTTCTCTTCTTATGGTTGAAAAAACCGGCTCTTTGTCACCCTTGTCTATCCGCATCGCTTCCATTAAAGTTAAAACCGCATTCATTAGCATTTCTCTCTGGATCCCGATACCGGGGGAAACAACCTCGTCCAATTGAAAAAGTATAAAATATAGATTTTCTATTGTCTCTTTTTGATAAAATGTTTCATATAGAATATCCGTAAGAGACGTTCTATAATACACTGTCATTAGCTTTCCAAGCCAAGCTACCCGTTTTTCGGGAAAATGAGCAGGGCGCGTACGTGATCGGGTCCAACGAATATCAATATGCTCTTTGTCCTTCAAAGAAAATCCCGCGAGTTTATTTAGCATGGGAATGATATCGCGCTTATCCAACAGTTCGTCACAATAAGCAGACCAGGGGAAACGAATAAACAGTTTTATCATGTTCTCTTCATTATATCTATATCCGCAAGCTTTGAACAGCCCCCAGTATAACATTACATCACCGGGAAAACGCAAACGATTATCATAAAAATAACGCACCTTTTTATTTACACGCTCCCATCCGTTTTTTTGTAATAATTTAAAGTATAGATCTTTATCAGGTGTGAAAATACGGCAAGCGCCGGGTGGTTCAATGTCCCAAACCTCTTCAAGCGAGACATGACATGTTGGAAGTAATTTTCCAGCTTCACAGCGTGCATCTATGGGATTTTCGGTAGCCTGGAAAACAACATGAAGTATACAGTGGTTGTATGCCGGATCTAAATGATGTTTATGGGCATACCAATCCGATGCGCGATGATGAACCTCAATATCTCCGTTAAGCAATTTTCCATCTAACAGAATTTTTGCATCTAAAAAATCGGGGCCATCGCTATGATTGTGACGTCCCGGGCTCAAAATTTTTATTGCCCTTCCGCATAAATCATATCGTGACTGTTTCCAAAGAGACTGTTTCCAGGCATGCTGCAACCTAAGCTCGGAAATGTAGATAGAGCGCGGTTCAAATAATTCCAAATACGGCATAAAAGATGTGCAATATAATGTCCCCATGGCCATAATTTAAGTCATTTTTCGTGCTGATTAAAGTTAGATTTTCAAGCTGTGACCGTGATCACAATTCAAAATGGATGATCCCTAAGATTTCGGCGCTCGTTATTTGGACGAAAGCACGCATTTATCTTAATTAATAAATTCTTCTAATTTTTTTCTGTCAAGGATACACACCCTTTTTCCTTTGGCGCAAATAATCTTGCTTTGATCGAGCTCTCGAAGAGCTCTTGTAAGTGCCGGGCGTGTTACGCCGAACAGGTCTGCCAATTTGTCCTGAGAATAGGGAAGGTCAATAGTATTCAGTAATTTACTTCTTGTCCTTTTTAATAAGTAATCGGCTATTTTTCCCTTGATGGGCTGTAGGGTCAAAAATTTAATTTTATTGGACAAAAACTGTGTTTTTCCTGCAACAATGTCCAGAAAGTTTTTTTGTACCGTCGGGTTTGTCTGGAGTAATATCGAGAATGATGACTTGGTTATAAAGATACATTCTGTCTTCTTGTTGGCAATAATATCTACAGGATAATGGTTATCCGGTCCGTACAAAAAAGCAGGTGCAAGCAATTTACAGCCTTCAATATCTTCAATTTTTACAACTTTACCTGTGTAATTTGTCATTTCGCCCCGGACGCTCCCATTCAACATAATAAATTGCCCCGCCACCAGATCTCCATCCATTGCTATTACATCATTATTATTATAAATGGTTTTTTTATAAGATATTCCCTCAAGCATTGTGCAAATTTCACGAAAATCAACATCTTTGAATAAGATATTTTGAGATAATTGTTCACAAATTGTCATAAACATATCCTCCCGTAACATATGTTACCGATTAATATAGGGCTTTCTTACTACATTGACATCGGAAATTGAAAAAACAAGTAATGCAGAAAATCTGCAACAATCACCGGAGGATAATTATGAGTATGTTTTGTTTTCAATGTCAAGAAGCTGCCAAAGGCAGCGGTTGTACTGTTCAGGGCGTCTGCGGTAAGACACCCGATGTCGCAAATCTTCAGGACCTTTTGATCGACGTGGTTAAGGGCGTGTCGGTTCTTGCAGATCTGGGCAGAAAAAATGATCTTATTATTGCTAAAGCAGACAAATATGCTTTTGAATCGCTTTTTGCAACGATCACAAACGCAAACTTTGATAAAACAAAGATCCTTGCCAAGATATATGAGGGGTTCGAAGTTCGTGATTTTGTTAAAAACGAACTCAAGGATAATAGCATTGTGCTCCCCGAAGTATTACCTTCTTGTGCAACCTGGGCGGCCAACGACGACGATACTATTTTTGCTTACAGTGAATTGGTGGGTGTTTTGACAGAGAAAAACGAAGACCTTCGCTCGCTGAAAGAATTGTTAACTTACGGCTTAAAGGGTATGGCGGCCTATGCCGAACATGCTTACAATTTAGGTTATAAGAATGACGAGGTTTTTGCTTTTATTCATCGCGGCCTGGCCGCTACCGAAGAAGAACATTCGCTTGAAGAATTAGTTGCGTTGGTTCTACAGTGTGGCAAGTTTGGTGTGGATGTTATGGCACTTTTGGACCAGGCAAACACAGAATCTTATGGTAATCCCGAGATCACACGAGTAAATATCGGTGTTCGCAATAACCCTGCGATATTGATTTCCGGTCATGATCTGAAAGACATGGAAGAACTGCTCAAACAAACCGAAGGCACAGGCGTTGATGTTTACACTCACAGTGAAATGTTGCCAGCTAACTACTACCCCGCTTTCAAAAAATATGAACATTTTGTTGGTAACTATGGTAATGCCTGGTGGAAACAAAAAGAAGAATTCGAAAGCTTTAACGGACCGGTTCTCTTTACTACCAATTGTATCGTTCCTCCAAAATCATCCTATATGGACCGCATATATACTACGGGGGCATCGGGTTTCGAGGGGTGTGAGCACATAGCGGCCCGCAAGAACGGTGAGCCCAAAGATTTCTCTGTGATCATCGATCACGCAAAACAACTTCCAGCTCCCACGGAAATTGAAACCGGTGAGATCGTTGGTGGTTTTGCCCATAACCAGGTAATTGCTTTGGCTGACAAGGTTGTTGATGCTGTCAAAACCGGCGCCATCCGCAAATTCCTTGTCATGGCGGGTTGCGACGGGCGCATGAAAAGTCGCGACTACTACACCGAATTCGCCAACAAGCTTCCCGGGGACACGGTTATCCTTACCGCAGGTTGCGCAAAATATCGTTACAACAAATTACCACTGGGAGATATAAATGGAATCCCCCGGGTTTTGGATGCGGGACAATGTAACGACTCCTACTCTCTGGCGGTAATAGCCCTTAAGCTGAAAGAAGTCTTTGAGCTCAACGATATCAACGAATTACCCATCGCGTATAATATTGCCTGGTACGAACAAAAGGCAGTTATTGTATTGCTGGCTCTTCTTTCTCTCGGTGTTAAGAACATTCATCTCGGCCCAACATTGCCAGCTTTCCTTTCGCCCAATGTCGTTAATGTTCTGGTTGAAAATTTCGGCATCGGTGGCATAGGAACCGTTGATGAAGATATTGAAAAAATGCTGGCATAATATCTGCTTAATTCCATAATCTGAAAACCGAAACTGTCTAAAGGGTTCGATATCTCGAACCCTTTTTAAGTGATTTAATATTATTATGCTTTTTATATTATTGTGAACCTCATTGCTAATTTCTAAAGCCGGTAAATTGACATATTAGCCATTTAACAATGCCTCCAGATCACAAAACAAGATATTGTATCTTTTTCTTTGTGCTTTTGCCTTTGTACTTTGCACTTTTCTTTGTAAAATACATGCTATTTGGGAGTTTTTGGAAAATGGCAAATGACGGTAATTTAAACAGACAATGGAAAGAATTGGAACAACGGATTCAATTTGCATCCTCTTTTGTAATCACAACACACCAAAATCCCGATGCAGATGGGCTCGGTTCTGAACTTGCCCTTTATTACATTCTAAAAAAACTGGGTAAAGAAGTCTTTATCTTTAATATTTCACCTACACCCGAAAGTCTTAAGTTTTTAGATCCCGAACAAATTTGTCAACGCTATGTGCCATCTTTACATCAATCATTATTATCTCGAATAGACATGCTTTTTGTTTTAGATGCCGGATCCTTTTTACGTGTTGGGCAACTGGGACATGATGCTGTAGATGCAAAACGTCCCATTGTTTCAATTGATCATCATCCAAAAGAAAACAATCCGCTTTATTTGCAAGAAATCGTTAATGATAAAGATTGTTCTGTTGGAAAACTAATGTATGAATTCATTGAATGTTGTTACCCCCAACACATGGACCAAAAAATAGCAACAGCTTTATATACGGCTATTGCGGGTGATACGGGAAACTTTCGCTTTGGCAATACAACCGAACACTCACACCGGGTTACATCGGAACTCATGAAATATAACATTAATGTCTATGGCACTTATATTAATCTTTTTGGCAATATCTCTCGTTCCGGGGTTAAATTGTTCTCATCGATCATGAAAAACATTCAGTTTTCTGAAGATGGAAAGATAGTTTGGTTCATTATTACAAGACAAATGCTTGCAGATAACGATGCAGGTGATATGGACACTGAAGGAATAACCGATTTTATGCGCATGATAGAGGGTGTAGAGGTTGCCATTATGTTCAAGGAACGTTTAGACGGTTCAACGCGTATCAATTTCCGTTCAAAAGGAATTGTTGCAACCAATACCGTTGCCCGTAGTTTTGGCGGGGGCGGTCACAAGCATGCCAGCGGGATCGTCAGCGATCGACCCCTGGAAAATATCTACCCCGAAGTGCTTAACGCCATGCTTGCTCAAGTTAGAGAGACCTATAATGAAAATTGAGGTAGCCCAACATTGTGGTTTTTGCAGCGGCGTGAATAATGCCGTCCAGCTTGCCCACCATTCACTTGAAAAACAAGAAAAGGTGGCTATCCTTGGTGATCTTGTTCACAATAAAGTGGTGATGGACGAATTGAAAGAAAATGGTCTTGTTTTTGTAGATTCTCTTGATAAAATTGGAAATATGCCCTTGCTATTGCGGGCCCACGGAACAGATATAGATATTATACGCTCCGCAAAAGAAATGGGTATTAATATAATTGATGCAACGTGCCCGCTTGTACGTGAAATACACAGACATGCTCGAGAGCTGGAAGAAGAGGGCCGACAAGTCATCGTTATTGGGGATCGCGACCATGATGAGGTTATAGGTATCGTCTCTCGCCTGCAAGACCCCTGTATTATTGAATCACCTGAGGACATCGATCTGTGTAAATTAAAACAAAGAACCGGTGTTGTAATTCAAAGTACTCAGCGGATCGAAAATGTTCAACATATCTTACCGCTTTTGTTGACAAGGTCGCGCGATTGCCGTATCATTAATACGATATGTGAACCCACCCGCAGAAATCAAACTGAAATACTTTCACTTGCAAAAAACAACGATTGTGTTATTGTGATAGGCGACCCCGCTTCAGCAAACTCTAAACGCCTATTCGAAGTTTCTCGCTCTTTGAACGATCACACCTATATGGTGGCCGGTAAAGAAGAGATCAACCCCACCTGGCTTAAGGGTTGTGCTTCGCTGGGCATTACAGCCGGCGCCAGTACGCCCGGAAAATTGATTGAGGAAATAGTCACTTATATAAAATTTTTAAATGGAGATAAAAAGAAATGAAAAAAGGTACTTTTGAGGTAAAGGTCGGCTTGGCTGAAATGCTTAAAGGCGGCGTTATTATGGATGTTATGAATGTTGAACAGGCAAAGATAGCCGAAGATGCCGGAGCGGCAGCGGTTATGGCACTGGAAAGAATACCTGCAGACATTCGCGCTTTTGGTGGAATTTCCCGCATGAGCAATCCTGAAATGATCCTCAAGATCAAAGAAGCTGTCTCTATACCTGTTATGGCAAAATGCCGTATCGGCCACTTTGCCGAAGCACAGATCCTCCAGGAGATCGGTGTAGACTTTATTGATGAATCTGAGGTTTTAACACCGGCCGACGAAGAAAATCATATTTGGAAAAAAGATTTTAACGTTCCTTTCGTCTGCGGATGCCGTAATCTTGGAGAAGCTCTTCGTCGGATAGGCGAAGGTGCGGCAATGATCCGCACAAAGGGTGAACCCGGAACCGGTGATATCGTTGAAGCGGTTCGTCATATGCGTGAAGTAACAGCCGAGATCCGTCGCTTAACCACCCTGAACGAAAGTGAATTAATGACGGCCGCCAAGATACTGGGTGCACCTTTTGCCCTGGTTGAATGGGTTGCCCAAAATGGCAAACTTCCCGTTCCCAATTTTGCCGCCGGTGGTATTGCGACCCCCGCAGATGCATCTCTTATGATGCAACTGGGTGCTGAAGCCGTATTTGTCGGTTCGGGTATTTTTAAATCAGACGATCCCAAACCACGCGCTGAAGCTATCGTAAAATCCGTTACTCACTATATGGATCCTGCTGTTTTGGCAGAAGTTTCAAAAGGCTTAAAAGAAGCCATGGTTGGTATTTCCGCTGCTGCCTTGGAAGAAAACGAAAAAATGGCCAAACGCGGCTGGTAAGCACCGGAGAGTAAATGTCTGATTTGAATATTGGTGTTCTGGGAATTCAGGGTGCTTATGAAAAGCATGCACACGCGATTTCGCTTGCGGGCGCCAAGGCACAGATAATCAAATATCGGGAACAACTTGATCAAATAGACGGTTTGATTTTACCGGGTGGTGAATCAACGACTATGTCTAAGATGATGGGGTTTCGTATCGGCTTTGAAGATATTCTGTCCTTTGCGCTAAAAAATCCCGTCTTTGGCACCTGTGCCGGATTGATCTTGCTTGGCAAGGGAAATAACGATACACGGGTTCATCAATTTGAATTAATGGATGTAACTGTTGCACGAAATGCTTACGGTTCACAAAAAGATTCATTCGTTGACGATCTCGTGCTTGACTTCGATCCCGACAACCCGTTTCACGCTGTGTTCATTAGAGCGCCGCAAATTGAAAAAATTGGAAGTGATGTTCGTGTTCTCGCAACTTGCGACGACATGCCCGTTTTGATCGAATCTGAGCTTTATCTTGGGGCGAGTTTTCATCCCGAGCTAACGCCCGATCAACGAATACATGAGTATTTTATAAAAAAAACCGGTGAGGTGAAAAATGGCAAAAGGCGCACATAGGCACAATATCTTTCGCATTGTCCTTGCTTTGGTCTTTGTTACTTTTGGTTTGGTGGCTCTTGGAAATAATCTTGGCTGGTGGAATATCGATGACCTTTTCCTTGAATGGTGGCCCATGATCATTATTTTGATCGGTTTGGTTACTGTTTTTTCGCCGGGCGGTTCTTGGGGCGGCGGTATTTTTCTAATCTTCCTTGGGGTTTTATTCCTTCTGCACTCACATGATATTTATGACATTTCCGATCTGATTTGGCCGGCCATGCTGGTAATGGTTGGTGTGATCGTTTGGCCACGGAAACGCTACCGCACTAATGATAATGGTTCCGGTGAAGAAAGCTTTAGCGATAATCATTATTCAACAAACGCAGATCATGTTTTTAATATCAATACACTTTTTAATTCGCGACGAGAAATTGTCAGGGATGATTCATTGGCCGGTGGCCACGGAACAGCTGTTTTTGGCAACCTGGACCTTGACCTTAGGGGTTCTAAGCCAAACGATAATATTTATATCGAAGTCACGGGTATTTTTGGGAACGTAAGTGTTGTGGTTCCTGCCGATTGGAAAATTATAAAACATGGCGGACCGATATTCGGAAAAATCGATGATAAGCGTATCAATGTTCCCGAAAGTGGTTTTGCAAAAACTGTTACGATAGAAATGAATGCCATTTTCGGTAAGGTTGATTTACTTAACTAATACCTTAATATAAATAGGGGTTTTATTGTGAAGATCTTCCGCAACATACTAGTGTTACTTTTTGGGGCTGCAAATATTTTTGCCGCCACGTGGTGTGTCCCGGATAGCATAAGCACAATACAGGCTGCTGTTGATACGGCATTATCCGGCGATACGGTCCTCGTTTCAAATCCGTATCAAAATATTGGCGCCGTTGAGATCATAGGTAAGAAAGTCGCCCTGCTTTCAAAAAGTTATATCAGCAATCCCGCAACATATAATATTTCATCGGGCGCAGCTTTATACGACACAACAAATGTTCTCCCTTTATTAAGAATTAGTCATGCAGACAGCTCAATGGTTAAGGGGTTTTTATTGGACAAAAGCGATGTGGGCAACGGCGGCGGGATTATTGTCGAAAATTCCACTGATGTTATTTTTCAAGGTGTATTCTTTAACCGGAACCGCCTTATATTAAAAGATTCGGATGTAATGAATATTAAGACTGATCATTACGCCTTTTCATCTGATGATTCCGTTGCGATCAAATTAATAAACTCTAATCTATCTGTAGAAAATTCCACGTGGAAAAACACTCTTTCGCCTTCATTGCTTAGTTTAGATCAAACTTCGGCGATAATTGCAAGAAATCTTGCGGTTTACAACAACACCTGTTCCGGTCCGGCTTATATTATGAACGCTTCTACGGCAGAATTTAATTTTATTACATCTTACGGCAATTCTTTTGCTTCTCCTGTTTGGGATCTGAGTTCTTCATATACGCTAATTTCAAATTCTATTCTTGAATTTTCACCTCCGGTTGACATCGCGCAATATGATATTCGCTACTCGGCTGTGCCGGGCAATTATCCCGGATCCGGTAATCTATCTATAGATCCAAAGATCAATTCGGAAATCGCTTACCCCGCACTTCTCGAAACATCTCCCTGTATCTCAGCAGCAGATCCAGATACAAGCGGAATACCAAGGGTTGATATATTGGGGAACCCGCGACCGAATCCCGATTGGGCGCCACCCGACATGGGTGCATATGAATCATCTCGCCACATGCTTTTAAATGATGCGCATCATTTTTGGATCAGCACGGCAGGTAACGATACATGGGGAAACGGCACCCTTGAAGATCCCTTCGCCAGCCTTCAGGCGGCAATAGATTATTCATCAAGTTTAGATACCCTTTTATTAAAACCCGGCCAATATCACGGCAGTGTTGAGATCAGCGATAAATCATTAACTATTTCATCTCAATATTTGTTAAGTGGCGATAGCTCTTATGTTGATTCGGTTATATTATTTCCCGATAGTGGAATTACCGCTCCCATTATTTTAGCAAAAGATATCGATTCTCTGAAAATTTCGGGGATTGGTTTTAAGGAGGGGCGAGGTAGATTCTACTATAACAATTATACGCTTGGCGGAGCACTTTATTGTGAAAATTCCGATTGTTATCTTGAAAATATCGTCTTTGAGAACAACCGGGCAAATTTCAGTGGGGGTGCCCTTTATGCCCTGGGCTCAACCATAACACTAGATCATATTGATTTCAAAAACAACACAGCATATTTGGGTGGCGCTCTATCTTTATCATCTTCAACGGCTATGATGTCACATGTAAATATTGAAAATAATTTCGCCTCTTCGGGCGGTGGTATTTATGCCGAAAACAATACAAAATTGATTGGCTTTTACAACCGAATTTCAACGAATGTCGCCATTACAGATTCTTTAAACGCTCATCTTGAAAAACCCTCATCGGTTTCTCAATACGGTGGCGGTATATATGCTATTAATTCTGACATTCGCTTACACAACACCTTGATTGACCAAAATATTGCCCACAATAAAGGGGGAGGCATTGCTCTTCGATCCTCAAGGTTATATCTTATTCAATCTACTCTGGCGGACAACCGTTCTTACGCCGACTCTTCCGGGATGATCTATATTAATGAAACAAGCGCTCATTCTCTTGTCTTAAATTCTATTTTGTGGAACCCCGACGAGATTGAGTTGGAACTAAATAATTCAGACATCGAAATTTCAACTACAATTTTAGGTGGCGCACAAGAGGGTATTTTGGATCCGAAAGAAAATAGCGATATTCAGTTAACCAATATTCTTGGTTCTGATCCCCTTTGGGGAGCGGATTATTCTCTTTCTTCGAGCTCTCCCGCGATTGACCGGGGTCTAACCACCCTGACGTTTAATGATAAATATTTGATCAAGTACACACCCACCGAGTATAGCGGCAACGCTCCGGATCTTGGTTATCTTGGAGCTTCCCCCGAGATCTATTTTACATTGCAACCTGTTGAAACATCCCTATTTCATCACCCCGATTCCTATTCTTTGCTTCGCGCTTTTCCAAATCCCTTTAATCCCAGTACGACCTTAGAATTTACTTTGGAAGCAGCGGGCAATACAGAGATTAGCATTTTCAATATACGCGGACAACTGATCCAAACAATTCTTCAGCGAGAACTTGTTTCCGGTACTTATAGTTTTACTTATAATGCGCACCACCTGGCTACCGGCGTTTATATTTGTCAGCTTAAACAAGACGGCTTTCCGCTTTCGACACAAAAATTACTTTTGGTGAAATAATGTCTGTTTTTGACCATTATGATACAATAGCTGCTATCTCCACACCTCCAGGTGTTGGAGGCATTGCGGTCATTCGTTTGTCGGGAGAAAAAGCATATGAGATCGCTTTAAAAGGCATCGTGGTTAAAGATCTAACCGTTCGTTATGCACACTTTACTAAAGTACGAGATCCGGAAACGTCTGAGATCATTGACGATGTCGTTGTAACCTATTTTAAATCACCGGCGTCATATACCGGCGATGATACAATTGAAATTTCATGTCATGGCGGTTACGCTGCGGCCCCCGCAATATTGGAGCTCTATTATAGGCTCGGTGCTCGCCCGGCCCTGCCTGGTGAATTCACAAGACGCGCTTTCATAAATGGCAAAGTGGACCTATTGCAGGCTGAGGCTGTTGCAGATCTAATCCATGCGGTTTCCGATAGCGGAAAAAAACTTGCAACCCGCACTATGGCGGGAATATTATCTAAAAAAGTAGAAAAATTACGAAATGAACTTACGGATATTGCATCAATCCTCGAACTGGAGCTTGATTTTTCTGATCAAGAAATAACAACGCTCGATAAAAATGAACTTTCCGGGAAGCTCTTCAAGGCAAAAGATCACATTTTATCACTTATAGAATCCTTTTCGGGAGGCAAAATCCTTCGCGAAGGAGCGCTTGTGCCCATCGCCGGGCGTCCCAATGCGGGTAAGTCATCTATCTTGAACGCATTTCTAGAAGAAGAACGGGCGATTATCTCCCATATTCCCGGAACTACTAGAGACACGATCGAAGAATCATTTATTCACGATGGCGTTGTATTTAGATTGGTTGACACTGCAGGCTTAAGGGATACCGACGATCCGATAGAAAAAATCGGTACCGAAAGAGCCAAAAACGTTTTGGTTAATGCTGATTTGATCTTGTTGGTCGTTGATCTTTTGGAAACCGACGACCTAACTTTTGAAAACACTTTTTTAAGTACTTATTCCGATATTCCCATTGTTGTCGTTTATAACAAATCTGATCTTTGTTCAAATACCCCCCTTCTTAATGCCGAACATTCCATTTGTATCTCCGCCCTTAAGCGCGATAATATAAATGAACTTATACACCTTATGTCGGATATATTGCAACAGCATTATCATATCGACGGGAATACAATTGCCATTACAAAGCAACGCCACAAGCACGCACTTGAACGCGCTGTCGCCTCAATAGATCGGGTAATGGTTGCCCTGGCTGACAATCTTTCAAATGAGTTTCTTGCGCTTGATATTCGCGAGGCGATCTCGGCGCTGGACGATATTACCGGACATACTACGTCAGAAGATGTTCTTAACAATATTTTTGATCATTTCTGCATTGGAAAATAGATTAGAGTTTTGTTTTTATTATCGTTTTCTTGTTTAATCGATTTCTCTAATCTTTTTACTTTAATCTTTTGTCTTTTCTCAGCAAAGTGTACATTTCGTCAATGAAAAAAAGCTATGACATCGTCGTCGTCGGTGGCGGACATGCGGGCGTAGAAGCGGCTCTGGCAAGCGCACGTCTTGGCAAGGTTACAGCCCTTATAACGATAGAAAAATCCGCTATTGCCCGTATGAGCTGCAATCCATCCATTGGTGGATTGGCAAAAGGGCATCTAGTCAGAGAGCTTGATGTTCTTGGTGGAGAAATGGCAAAGGCCATTGATAAAACCGGTATTCAATTTAAACTCTTGAATCGCTCAAAGGGACGAGCTGTTTGGTCACCGCGTGCTCAAGCAGATAAAATCAAATATGAACGCTATATGCAAGATGTTATTGGTGCGCAGGACAATCTTGATATTATCGAGTCCGATGTCCGTGCTCTTGATATAAAAGAAAATGAATTTCGTGGTGTATATCTTCACGACAACACCTTAATAAAGGCAAGAGCCTGCGTATTGACGAACGGAACTTTTTTAAGAGGAAAGATCCATATTGGCAATGTTCAGATCCCGGCGGGACGATACGGTGAATTGCCCTCCATTGGACTATCTGATCAATTAAGGAATTTGGGTTTTACCGTTGGTCGCCTTAAAACGGGCACCCCTTCTAGGATAAGCAAACGATCAATTGATTTTTCAAAACTTGAAATACAAGAAGGCGATACAGACCCGCGTCCATTCTCACACTCGACTTATGAATTCGACCCACCCAATATTCCCTGTTGGTTGGCCTATACTAGCGAACATACACACGAAATACTCCGATCAGCTCTGGATAGATCACCCCTTTACACGGGAAAAATTGATGGAGTGGGTCCACGTTATTGTCCAAGCATTGAAGATAAAATCGTTCGTTTTTCCGATAAGACCCAACATCAACTATTCCTTGAACCCGAGTGGGACGGTTCGTCCCAGTGGTATGTAAATGGCTTTTCTTCATCATTGCCGATAGACATTCAGATAAAGGCGCTTCGCACTGTTCCGGGGTTGGAAAAAGCTGAATTTCTTAAGATAGGGTATGCAATTGAATATGATTATTTCCCCTCTTTTCAAATTCACCGCACTCTCGAAACAAAAATTGTTTCAGGCTTGTATTTTGCAGGACAAATAAATGGCACCAGCGGGTATGAAGAAGCGGCCGCCCAGGGCTTTATGGCTTCTGTAAATGCGGTTAGAAAACTCGAGGGAAAATCTCCTTTTGTTCTTGAAAGACATGAAGCATATATCGGGGTACTTATTGACGATCTGTGTTCAAAAGAAACTTCAGAACCCTATAGGATGTTTACAAGTCTTGCCGAATATCGATTGCTTTTGCGGTGGGACAACGCCCACCTTAGGCTCTTGGACGCTTCGAAAGAAATTGGCCTTCAAGATAATGCCCTGATCAATATTTTTGAACGTGTTAAAAAAGAAACGTATATTCTCAATAAAAAATTTGAAAAAACTCGCATCACCGCCAATAATCCATTTAATATTTGTATCGACACAACATCTTCACTTTCTCTACTTATTCGTCAACAGAAAATTGAAGAACATGATGTGCCCACTCTACAAAAATATTATTTTGAAGATTACCTTTTAGATTCTATAGACCAGGCTTATGTTCAAGCACGATATGAGGGTTATATAGACAGACAGCTCAAGCAAGTAAAGAAAACGAATCAGCTTGAAGCGAAACGTATCCCACAAAATTTTAACTATTCAAATATAACTTCTCTTTCCAATGAGGGGCGGGAAAAATTATTAAAATTCAAACCCGATACAATTGGGCAAGCAAGTCGTATTCGGGGGATATCCCCGGCGGATATTCAGGTATTGTTGATTTTTCTTTCAAAATAAATAAAATATCGTCTTCCATAAACCCCTTCTGCTCAACGATATGGCTAGTTCTCATATAAAAGTATATGTTTTTTGCCTTCTGTCATTAAACGTTCTTAAATTGTTAAATGTTTAAATACAACAAGATTTTCTTGTATTTGCACAAGCAATCTCTTACATTGTTCTCCATGAAGGATTTGTTGTGTAGATTTAGATTAATTCTCCCTCTATACAAGACCTGGCCAGTATTTGGCGAAACACTATCGTTTAGTTTCGTGCGTAGGCGATTCGGTAGTGCAAAAGAACGCTATGCACAAAGATAAGGAATGGATATGAATATCTATGTAGGAAATCTGCCTTACGGCACCACTGATGAAGATCTTCAAAGCGCTTTCGGCGCATTTGGTGCAGTAACCAGTGTTAACATCATCAAAGACCGCGTAACAGGAAACTCAAAAGGTTTCGGATTTGTTGAAATGGACAACGATGATGAAGGACAAAAAGCAATTGACGAACTTAACGGCTCAGAAATGCAAGGACGTAACCTCAAAGTTAACCTTGCTCGTCCCCGGACAGAACGCCCACGTCAAGAACGTAAGTCCTGGTAACATTAAATAAAATATAATGTTCAAAGCTTCCGCACCCGCGGAAGCTTTTTTTATTCTACAAATACGCAAATAGCCTGATTTCAGCTAATTTCCTTCTTTCTGGTCTGCTCTATTTATTAATATAAATGATCGCTTCTCCGGTTTTCCCATTCATCTTAACTTTAATTGGTTTTGCACTGTGGATATGTTTAAAATATTTCCATTTCCCGGTTTTTTTCATTGAGCGCAATAAATCCCAATTAATAAAATCATCTTCTTCGCTTTGGTAAGGAACGGAAAAATAGCCAATATTCATCGCTACAACATTATGGAAAAAATGGGTGCCTTGTGATGGTGGTATGTCAAAACCTTTAATACCGGATTCTACAATAACTTTCGATTGGCTTATCTGACCAAATTGTATAGGTATCCCCAAAAACCGATCCTGGCTTCCCCATCTACCCGGTCCGATTAAAATATAATTGATATTTTCCTCTTTCATTTTTCTATTAATTATATCAAGCTCTTGTTGAATGTTTAAGGTATTTATAGAGCTGAATAATTCGGGCGGACACCATATAATATCGTGAAGATTTGAAATCTCTCCATTCCCCATTCCTTTTTCCGTATAAAGTATAATATCGCTTTTTTTAAAATCCTTTAGTTTTACCGTGGTGTTGCTATAGGATACCGCTAGCGGTCTTATTTGCAATAAATAAAATGTGGGATAATTGCTTGTTTCATTTTTGCGATCCAGATCAAGTGCAAATTCAATTTCAACCGGCATACCGAGTGCGGCTTCGCCTATTTCCAATAGTCTATTAATAATATTACTCAGAGGATAATGCCCGTACTTTAAAATATTATCAAAGGTAACGATCCTGGGGCCTTTCCTGCTCAATCCGGGCCATAATCGATTGTTTTGATAGTCAAAAACTGAAGCAAGGTGTTTGAGGCGCCCATGTTCTTCAGCTTTAGATAATGGTAGTTTCACCAATGTAGAAGATTCTAGACCATATAAACCCATTTGGTTGCTTCGTAGATCAAGGGCGTAAAATTCTCGTTGTGCAACCGACAGCATATCTTCCATGGATAATAACCACACCTTGGGATGCTTAGGACAAAAACGAAAAACATTTCCTCCTTCAATAACCATTTTACCAAGTCCAACCGCTAGTGATGACATCCCGTCAGTATGTTTTTGATTGTCTATTGGGTAAAAATTATAGGATTGGGCAATGCCGCTAATATGGGGGTAATAATAATCTTCATTTTTTGTTCCAACAACTTCCTGAATGATCACCGCCATTTTTTCTTCATCCATTTGGTGCCCAATGTGCTCAATATATTGTTGAGTACCAACACTATAAGATGACGCATAGATCAATTTTATGGCATCCATTAATTGTTTTAAACGCATGGCCGGATCAGGGTCGTTGTTTGCCAGCATATATGTTCTATAAATACCCGCGAATGGCTGAGAGTAGCTATCTTCCAGCAAAGATGAAGATCTAACCGCCAACGGATAATCAACTCGCTCAAGAAGGCGTTTTAATTTATTTTTAAGACTTTCCGAAAGATTTCCCGCTAAAAATATATTATCAATTTCTTCGTCGACCATATTTTCGTGTATCTTGGCGTCAATGCGGTTTTGCTCAATAAAAATGTCATATTCACTAATTCCAATTGCGGCTGTATTGGGCAATCCAATATGAACACCCTCAAACAATTTATCTGAATCCATGCGTGTTAATAAAGTGTTCAAAAACGCCAGACCACGCCCCTTGCCCCCTAAGGAGCCTTCTGACAATAATATGATTTCATTTTCGTCCGGTTTTGAATATTGGTGAAATCGGATGATCTCACCACGGTTTCTGGCTTTTTGAACTTCGAGAACTTTCTTTACCAAATACTTTCTCATTGCATCGGCATTTTCAAAATCTTTCATTTTCATTCGACGGATGTTCCGTGCAAGCTCAACTTCTCCTCTCGCCATTAACCAGGCAGAAAAATGGTTGTTGTCTGCATGATAAATAACACTTTCTTCGGGAATGATTTGAAGTTTTTCTTCAAATTCAGCTAAATAGCCCGCCTTATCAAGAATATTCCCCTTTTTATCGCGAAATATAAAATCCCCAAAACCCAAATTTTCCATAATAAATTTCCGCAAACGATGTAAAAGGTGTTTACTGTGTTTGTGGAGAAATGCCGTATTGGCCTTTTCTGCTTTTTCTGCGTTCTCAATTTCAGATGACAAGATTAGAGTTGCAAGATCGCTTCCTCTTTTTTGAAGCGCCCGTAAAAGATGGATCCCCGCCTCTTCATCATCTTTACCATTTCTTGGAAACCTCATGTCTGAAAATATGGCAACCAAATTGCTTTTATAGGTTTCATAAATCTCAATTGCTTCTTCATAATTCTTCGCCAACAGCACCTTTGGCCGTGCTCTCATGCGATGTCGTTTCTCTCGTTCGTTTAATTCTTCTACTATTAAATGCTGTGTTTGCTTTACGACTTCCTCATATAAAAGCGGCAAAAACATGGAATAAAAATGTGGAGAATCTTCAACGAGTAAAATTACCCTTACAAGGCCGACTTTGGTATCATAGGCTACGTTCTTTTGGTCTTCAACGGTTTTAATAACGGCAAGAAATAAATTTGCATCACCTTTCCAAACAAATATTTCGTCAAAATCAAATTGCGGATCTTTGCGTTCGTCAACAATGTTCATATCCGCCATGGACGTTAACAATAACACAACCGGCAGATCTTCCTGGGTTTCCCTAACTTCCTTAAGAACATCAAACGGACTAATTTTGCCACTGTGGAGCGTTGTAATAACAAGGTCGTATTTATTTGTTTTTAATTGTTTTAGGGCCTCTTCTCCGGTAGGAACGGAGTCAATTTCCGGAGGTGAAGATAAATTCAACTCCATATATTCCCCTATGACCTGTTCCCCCAAAAGAGCGTCTCGCTCAAAAACAAAAGCATCGTAAACCGTAGAAATAAGAAGTATTTTTTTTACGCGGAATTTCATTAACTTTCGTAGAATATTGTCGCCGTATTTATATTTGTTGTAGTATTCAATTATGTTAAAATCACTCATTGCGGCCACTCTCCCTTAAACACAAACGTTGCCGGTCCATCGAGCCAGATGTCGTAATATTTTATGCCGTCATTTTTAAAACGAACGCCCAGCTCTCCGCCTGTCGCCTTGATAATATATTTATCATAAACATATCCCCTTGAATAATGAACTATCGCCGCTGCAACCGATCCCGTTCCGCATGCGAGTGTTTCATTTTCAACACCGCGCTCATAAGTCCTAATTGACAATATGTTTGGCTTCTCCACTTTTACAAAGTTAACATTGCAGCCCGCGGGTTCATACATTTTATGTTCTCTTATCGTTCTCCCGTGACCGTATACGTCCATTTTCGCCAAGTTATCCACATACTCAACATGGTGTATTGAACCGGTATCAACCATAAAGCCATTGCCCTTGTTTTTGATCTCGAAGACATCTTTCATTTTCAAAGAAACATGTCCTTCGGATTTAATAACAGCATGGTGCTCACCGTCCACAGCATCGAATCGTATATTGTCATCTTTGTCAATTTTTCCACATTGCCGGGCGAAAGCCACCAAACATCTTCCGCCATTTCCACACATGGTGCCTTCATAGCCATCGGCATTGAAAAAAACCATGGTGAAATCTTTGTTTGTTGAATTTCGTAACAACATCAAACCATCTGCGCCGATTCCAAAATTCCGATCACACATGTTTCGGATCAATTCATGGTCCGTTTCCCGAAAATTATGGTTTGTATCATCAATAAGAATAAAATCATTTCCCGCACCTTGATATTTTGAAAACGTAATGCTCATAGACGGACTCTCCAAATTGTTCATATAATAAAAATATAGGAATTTGCCGGGCAAATAACAAATACCAAAAATTGCATGTTTCACGTGAAACCATCAGGTCGATATAATAATTCCCGGACGATTTTCATTTTTTACGATGAATGAATTTTGTAATATTAAGCATGTCGATGCTTTCTAAAAAAAATGTTTCACGTGAAACATCTAAGATCTCAGAGGTTTTGGACCTCTTTCGCAATGATCCGGATTTCATAAAATCAATCTCTCTGTTAAAGCATCGGGACTCTCTGGTGTTAAATACAAGCAACTCAACTTTTGTTTTGTTCTGGTTAAAAATGCTTCGGGACAGCGGCTACTTCCCCTTGGTTGTTTTTGATAGAGAACAAAGAGCTGAGTCTTTTTATGCAGATGCTCTTGGGTTTTTTTCACCCAATGCCCTCAGCTGGATCCCTTTGTTTTCCACGGGTCCTTCCGGTCGTGAAAACCCGGCTCTTGAAAATCACATTTCTCGCTTCTTGGAGGATCATTACAATAATTCTCTTGATATTGTAATTTCTTCGAATCAAATATTTAAACAAAAGGTTCCCGACAAGATAGGATTAAGGGAGAATGTTCTTCGTTTCTCGGTTGGAAGCGAAATTAGTTATTCCACACTCTCCGAACGGCTTGTTAAAATGGGTTATCAGCGCAGTGATATGGCCGAGTATTGCGGAGAGTTTGCCCTCCGCGGGGGAATTGTAGATATCTATGCCTATGGTGAAACTTACCCTTTTCGAATTGAGTTCTTTGGGGATAATATTGAATCTGTCAGACGATATAATCCCGGTGACCAAAATACCTTTGACATCTGCAGGGATGCTTTTGTTCGCCCGGCTTCTTTTTCTGTTTTTTCTCATTCGACCATTATGGATATTCTCCCAAAAAATACCGTTGTAGTAAAAATCTGGGGGGCGGACACCGCTGAAGGATCACTCTTTTATGATAAGGATATCCCCTTTAAGCAGGTCTCTTTTAAAACCGCGGAACCGGGGGCTGATGTGCATTTCTCAATATCGGATATTGACCCGCCAAAAAAAGCGGATTCTCCGGGTTTTTATGAAAATATATTGCGTGAGTACCAACACATTTTAGTCTTTACCGAACATGACCTTTTAAAAGAATCCTTTATGGAAAAACTCGGTGAGCGTGCTTTATATCATCCCATAAATGTGAGTGTGGGTTTTCAATATAAGCCTCTCAATCTGGCGCTCCTTTCGGGGAAAGAAATTTTTCACAAAGAACACTACCTAAACCCCAACAAGCGCTTTATACCCGAAAGCTCATCAAGAATTGAAACGTTGGATTCATTGGAATATGGAGAGGCCGTTGTTCACGTGGATTATGGCATAGGTTTATATCGGGGTATTGAACTTCTTGAGTTCAAGGGGATCAAACAAGAATCGATGGTTGTGGAATATAAAAACAAAGATCGTGTTTTTGTCCCAATTAGATATATGAACAAGATCTTTAAATATAGTGGTGAAAAACCAAGCAAGGTTCACTTGGATCAATTGGGAAATTCCAGATGGGATAACGCAAAGGCAACAACCAGAAATTATTTAAAGAAAGCGGCATTTGATCTGCTGGCCTTGTATCAAGATCGTAAAAACTTATCCGGCTTCGCTTTTCATCCCGATACACCGGATACTCTCCAGCTTGAAGCAAGTTTTCCCTATGATGAAACACCTGACCAGCTGCGAGCAATTCAAGATATAAAAATGGATATGGAGCGTCCGCGTATTATGGACCGGCTTGTTTGCGGAGACGTGGGTTTTGGGAAAACAGAAGTGGCGATCCGCGCTGCTTTTAAATCGGTATATTCCGGAAAACAAGTTGCCGTGTTGGTTCCAACCACCATGCTTTGTTTTCAACACTATGAAAGCTTTCACGAAAGACTAAATGCCTTTGGTATCAATGTAAGCTATATAAATCGCTTTGTAAGCCCGGGGGTTTTAAAAGAACGCCTTGAAAAAGTTAAAAACGGACAAATAGATATTTTAGTGGGAACACACAAATTATTATCTAACAATTTGTTTTTTAATGATTTGGGGTTATTAATAATTGACGAGGAACATCGTTTTGGGGTTAATCATAAAGAAAAGATCCAAAACATGAAGCGTCTTGTAGATGTTCTAACCTTAACGGCCACCCCTATTCCCAGAACCCTGCAGCTTTCCCTTGTCGGGCTAAGGGATATAACCAAGATCGATACACCCCCAAAAGAGAGGTTGCCCATATCCACCAAGATCATGTATTGGAACGACGCAGATATTAAAATGGCAATACAAAGAGAGCTAGAAAGAAATGGACAAGTTTTTATTCTTCACAATGTTATTGAAGAACAACCCGCTCTGCGTGAAAAAATAGAAGAAATGTTTCCCTCTTTTGGTGTTAGGACTGCACACGGAAAAATGCATGGTAAGGAACTGGAAAACACAATGCTTGATTTCCACCACCATCGTTTTGATGTTTTAATATCCACCACAATAATTGAATCCGGTATCGACGTCCCCAATGCAAACACGCTTATAATAATGAATGCACATAATTTTGGCCTCTCCCAGTTGTATCAAATTCGGGGTCGGGTCGGCCGTTCATATAAAAAGGCTTTTGCGTATCTTGTGGTTCCGCGCGGGAAACACATAAACCCCATCGCTATGAAGCGGCTTCAAACTCTGGAATATTATACAGATCTTGGTTCGGGATATCAAATCGCCATGCGCGATCTTGAGATCCGTGGAGCCGGCTCTCTGTTTGGCGTTGAGCAAAGCGGTCACATAAATAGATTGGGTTACGCCTATTTTAATCGCCTGTTTACAGAAGAAGTTGAGATATTAAAACAGGAAGATTCCGGGATTGCGGCAAATGTAAACGAGGTGGCGGATATCCACCTTGAGCAAGCGGCCTATCTTCCTGACGACTATATTAATAATAAAGATGTTCGCATTTCCTGCTACCGTAAAATATCCGAGATCCTTTCCTCAAACAAAAAAGACCACGTGGTTCTTCAGGAGCTTGAACATCTCAACTGGTCTATTGTGGACCGTTTTGGCGATATGCCAATTGAGGCTCAAAATCTTTTCGCAGAAGCACGGCTTGCCCTGTGGTTGAAAAATTACAATATTGTATCGTTGATAAAAAAAGATGATGCTCTAATAGTGGGGTTTCAAAAGAATATTCCGCTATCACAGCTTCAAAATTCTGCCGGGCGGCTTTTGAATATGTTCAATCAAAACGGTATCGGTATTGAATTTATATCGAAAAAACACTTATCGGCAAAAATCGATTTAAGCTTTCTTTCGGCGTTTTTAGCGGGAACAATTAAATCATAGTAAGTATTTATGCCGTAAATAAACATTTTATTTTGAGTGCTTGTGTGTTAAATTTTCTTGATAAAATTGGAGTATACATGAAACGTTTTGTTCTACTTGTGTTTTTACTGGGTCTCTTGGTCACTTCCTGTACAATAATGACCGATAAAGACATTGCCGCCATTAATGGCAAAAAAATATCTGTCGAGGAGCTTTATAAATATATCCCGCCGGAAACTTTTAACAACATGACTCCAGAAGAAAAAGAGCTTCAGATCAAAAACATATGCAATAATTATCTGGCGCGTTATTTTCTTGAAGATCAAGGGGATTTTGATTCTGGCGATGTTATGTGGGAAATACATGGCTGGGAAATCCGCGAGCTCGCAAACGGTGCGTATCAGCATTTGATCATTGACAAGCTACTTACCGAAAAGGCAAAAAGATCCATTTATGATAAAATGAAATCAGAGTTGAATGTTGGCCATATTCTTATAGCTTTCGACAACACCCACAACCTCAATGGCCGCAGTCGCAAAGAGGCTGAAGCTCTTGTTGAAAAAATTTCAGATACTCTGACGTTTGAAAACTTTGATGATCTGGTTGTTTTATACTCTGACGATCCTAGTAAAAAAGATAATGGCGGTAATTTTGGCTGGGCGCGGCTGGGATATTTTGTGGAAAAATTTGAGGACGCCGCTTATGCGCTAGAACCCGGTCAAATATCAGAACCGATTGAAACTGATCTTGGATTTCATTTTATTAAGCTTAACGATCGTCGTGCGGTTCAGGTTGAGCCTTATGAAAATTTACAAATTGATATTCGGGATATTATATATAATCGTTGGCAATCTAAATTTTTAAAACGCGAAACAACCGTGTTCGATTCGCTTACAACCGCCCGCCCTCTTGTATATGAAGATTCTCTCTTAGCGGATTTTATCGATAGATATGTTCGGTTATCTACAAATGTATTTTATTCTGAACAGTTCACAACTTTTGATATTCTTGACGTTTTTGACGACACGCTGACCCTTGGTTATATCGGAAAAACACCCCTCAATAAAGCTTGGTTAAAAGAGTATTTAAAATTAACCAATATTCAAATGCCCCCACGTTTTACGGATATGAGCTCATTCTACAGTTTTGTTAACCAAAACTATATGGGCTCGCTTCTTTATGGGGCCGCCTTGGATATAGGGTTAAATAAAGACAAAGATTATATTAAAACAAGAAATGTATTTCTTGCACAAAAAGCATCTGCTCTTTTTGATAAACTTTATGTCTTTGAAAAGATCAACCCAAGCAAGCAGGAGTTGGTAGACTTTTATAACGAATTCAAAGATGCACTATACAGTTATGAACCACGCGTTCAAGTTCGCGAGGTTTTGCTGGAGGACTCGACTTTTGCCAAAGAGATACTTTCTCGTGCTAAAAACGGCGAAAGTTTGGCGGACCTTGCAGAAGAGTATTCCATTAGAAATATCGGCAAAAAAAATCGCGGGTTGATCCCGCCCGTAAAAAAGAATCAATATGGAGAAATGAGTATTGCTGCATTCAATTTACTTGATGGTGAAATTGCCGGGCCATTCCAGGTTGGTGAACATTATTCTGTCATTCAGAGAATGGAATACATCCCCAAAACATATCGTGAGCTTAAATCTGTCGAATACCGACTAAAAACAGATTACAGAAATCACCACATGGAAGAAAAGCGCCAAGAACAAAAAGCCATGTTAAACAATACTTACTCGGTGAGGATAAATTCATCTTTTCTAGAATAAAATATGTGGTTTCTTTTACACTACTGCTTTTGCTATTGTCCGGTTGCGACATTTTGTTCTTTCGGAACGATCCTGTTGTTGCCCGGGTTC
>CAZSGO010000001.1:0-14478 GCA_964606395.1 uncultured bacterium | reverse complement strand
TTGTCCGGTTGCGACATTTTGTTCTTTCGGAACGATCCTGTTGTTGCCCGGGTTCAATGGCGACGCCTTCATGTATCAGACGTTTCTGGCGCCTTGGGTGAATCTTCGTCCGGGCAAACCCGAGAACAATTCATTGAACAATGGATTGAAAGGCAATTGTGGGATATTGAGGCCAAAAAACATGTTCGTTTGAATTCTGAATTGCGGGTCATGATAGACAAATATAAATCTTCTCTTCTTATTCGGGAATTTCAAGAAGAACATATACTAAACAAAATTATGGTACACGAAAGTGATGTGCTAAAATATTACAATGAACATCAGGGTGAGTTTATAACCCCAATACCGGCCGCCTTTATTGAAATATATACATCTTCTTCTCTCGATATGGCAAACAGTGTTGTGGCAAGTTTGAAAAAAAATGAGCGCCCGGCTTTGACTTCACAAATCAAACTGGTAAAAAAAGGTGATTGTGTAGAGCCCCTTGAAAACGCTATATTTTTTAAAAAGGGTGAGAAAATAATCGGACCACTTTCTTACTTAAATCAATATTTTGTGCTTTCTGTTATTGAATATTATCGGGAAAATTCTCTGCTTCGTGTGGAACATGTTCGTGATGACATCATACAAAAGCTGCAAATGACCGCGCGCTCGAACGCATTGTTGCAAAAACAAAAAGAATTAAAGGATCACATTAATGTCAAAATTTTCAAAACTTCTGATCGCTAGCAGCCTGCTTGTTGGCGCTCTATTTCTACCCGCTCAACAACTTGTTGATGGCATTGCGGCCATTGTTGGAGAAAATATTATTCTCTATTCGGAAATGAACCAGTACGCGTTTGAAATAGCGCAACAAAGCGGAATTGATGTTTATAATGATCCCCAAGCTTTCAGTAATATCCAACAACAGGCGCTTCGCGACCTTGTAAATTCAAAAATTATTATTCTCCAGGCAGAAGCAGATTCAATTGAGATCAATGAGCGAAATGTTGAAATGACAGCAGAACAACAGGTTCAACAATATATCGAAATGGCCGGATCTGAAGAAATGTTAGAAATGTATTTTGATACGCCTATTAAAAAAATTCGCGAAATGCTCTATGAGCGAGTTAAAAGCTCCATGATCTCACAACAGCTTCAAAGTGAAAAATTTGCCAAAATTAAAATTTCCCGGCCGGAGGTTATTGAATTCTATAACACAAACAAAGACTCACTTCCAGACCTTCCCGAGCGAATTGATATTGACCACATCCTGATCACAGAGAAGCCCTCTCCCGAATCAAAACAAAAAACCCTTGATATGATAAACCAGGTAAAAGATGAGATCCTTGCGGGCACGCTGAGCTTTGAAGATGCCGCTTTTCAGTATTCACAAGATCCCGGATCTGCCGAAGACGGCGGAGATCTGGGTTTTGTACCCAAAGGAACCTTTGTTACCGAATTTGAGAAGGCTGCGTTTGCCCTTCAGCCCGGAGAAATTTCAAAACCCATTGAAACTCAATTTGGCTTTCATCTTATTAAAATGATCGAAAAGAGGGGTGAATTAATCCACGTGCGCCATATTTTGTTTTCCATTCAAACAACCGATTCAGACAATCAATATGTTATTAACATGTTATCCACAATCAAGGACAGTATTCTGGAAGGTGGTGATTTTGAGTATTTTGCGCGGAAATACAGCGAGGATCCCGATGTTAAAATGAATGGTGGACACCTAGGTGAGTTTGCCATAGAAACCCTACAAATACCGGAGTTTGGCGAGGTCTCAAAAGACATGAAAAAAGGTGAAATATCAGAACCCTTTATTTCCCCTTATGGCTTTCATATACTGCGTTTAAACAAACATATTCCATCAGAAAAAATAAGCTTAAAAAACCATTATCCCATCCTTGAAAACATGGCTTTAAATCAAAAACAATCGGCTTTTTGGAAAAACTGGATGGAAAGCTTATATGGAAAATACTATGTGGAAATAAAGTTCTAATTTTGGGATAAACCAGATAATTTATTCCACTTTAACAGTAAGTTGTTTTAAAACCAAACTTTATCCACATTGTCCACAGGCTTATCCACTTTACAAGACTTTTATAATACGCTTATAATAAAGCATTTTTAAAAACTCTTCACGAAATTCACACTATTAAGAATTTTACTATGTATTTTAAAGAAAAAGATATTAAATTAATTGACGTTAATGTTTATAAATGATTGAGGTGATAAATGAAATTTACTGTTTCAAAAGAAAACTTTTTTAATGTCTTACAAAAGGTATCCAATGTTACACCTGTAAGATCCACTTTACCCATTCTTTCATGTATTCTTTTTACCGTAAAAGACAATACACTAAAAATGCGTTCCACGGATCTTGAAATAACAATGGCCGCTTCATGTGATATTCAAATGGAAGAAGAAGGGGCTATTGCAATTCCAAGCAAGATCATTAAAGAGATCACAACAGAGCTTCCAAACACACTTTTAAATTTTCACATTGAAGATGAACAAGTAATTATTACAACGGAATCCGGTGGTGAGTATAAAATAATGGGACACCCTGCCATGGAATTTCCAACCGAGCCCATTGTTGACGACAGTAAGATCATTACACTTCAAGCCGATAAATTTAAACGGATCGTAGAAAAAACAGGTTTTGCGGTTAGCCGTGATGAAATGAAAGTAGCTCTTAATGGTGTTCTCTTTCAATTTAGTGAAAATGAATTACGTGCCGTTTCAACCGACGGACACCGTTTGGTTAAATACACATTAAAAGAATTTCAGGGCGCACAGGATATTAAAGATATTATTGTCCCACCGAAATTTCTAAATTTATGTGTCAGTAGTATTAAGGATGTTGAGTTTGTTACGCTTCGTATTGGACACAACCATGTTATGCTTGAATTACAAAATACCACGATTTATTCGCGGATCATTGAAGAACGATTCCCCGATTATGAAAGTGTGATCCCGGCAGAAAACGACAAAAAAATACTAGTAGATATTGATCAGCTTTTATCAGTTGTAAAACGAGTGGGAATTTTTGCTAGCAAGAACACACGACAAATATCACTAAGTTTTTCACAAAACAAAGCTTTGGTCAAAGCAGAAGATATTGAAACGGCATCAACCGCAAAAGAAGAAATTGCATTGGAATATAAAGGCGAAGATTTTGTTATTGGATATAATTCAGATTATTTAAGAGAAATGATCCGACATATTGACGGTGAAAAAGTAGACATTCACCTTAAAAACGCTTTAATGGCAGGTTTGTTCTTTCCCATAGAACAAATGGCCGACGAAGAAATACTTTTCCTCCTGATGCCTATAAGACTGATGTAAATAATCGCCAATAAACGCCATTAAGGGAATAATATGAAAAATACGATCTTATTTGTCGTTATAGCCGCTTTATTTCTTTCCTGTTCTTCTTTTGTTTATTATCCCAACGGAGCAAATGCACCACTGTTAACCCAAAAAGACGACGTTCAAATTGCTGTCGGCATCAAGGGGTTTGGTGGAGATATTCGTTCAGCTTATGCGGTAAGTGATAAGTTTGGAATACAACTCAATGCGAATTTATTAAACGTAACCGCAACTGAATTTGGTGTTGAATATCGTAATGGAAATTATTACGGTGAGGCTGCCTTTGGATATTTTAAGGAAATTGCACCTCGTCTTGTTTTTGAAACTTATGCCGGAGTGGGCGCGGGGATAACAAGCGCGGTTTCTCAAAATCTTGCAACAAACACACAAACAACAGTAGGATATCAAAAAATATATCTTCAACAAGATATTGGACTGAATTTTAAAAATCTAAAATTCGGTCTTGCCGTGCGCGAAGCCTATGTTAATGCCTCAAAAACAAAAATTGACGGCGTTGACCAGAATATTCAACAAATGGATGTGTTTATTGAACCGATTTTATTTTTAGCTATTGGATTTGAAAAATTTAAGATCAACGCACAAGCCGGGATTTCGGACAGTCAGTTTGATTGGATCACCAGCTATGCACCATTTATTTTCTCTATTGGGGTGGAATACGGATTTATTTACAAATAAACACAACACCCAACATATCAAACAATTCCAAGAAAACCTAAACGCTCTTAAAAAGAAATTTCTATATTACCGGTAATATGATAAAACAACTTACAGTCAAGAATTTTCGCATCTTTAAAGAAAAAACGGTAGATATTAAACCCGGGGTAAATGTATTTCTTGGAAAAAACGGTGTGGGAAAAACATCCTTACTTGAAGCGATATATTTTACATCATTTACAAAATCTTTCAAGGCGCCCCAAGATGTTGATATGGTAAAACGGGGCGAAGAATATTTTCAAATCACCGGAATATGGGAAAAAAGCAACTATTCAAAAACCCAGGCAAACTATCTTGTAAAAAAGGGAAAACGGTTTATTTTTGATGGCGAAACCATGACCCGAATGGCCGATGTCGTTGGAAGCTTTCCATTGGTTTTTCAGTCACCGGAAGATTTTCGCGTTACAGCGGGTCCCAGTGCGGAGCGAAGAAGTTATTTCGACCGGTTTATTTCCCAGATATCGCGAACCTATCTTAACGACTTGATCAACTATAGAAAATTGCTAAAAAATAGAAATGCCCTATTAAAACAACTTAGCGAAAGAAAAGAATATAAATATACCACACAACTGGAAGCATACGATGAACAGCTGTCCCCCGTTATGTTTAGAATTGTTGACACGCGCAATTCTTATAATATATTATTCAACAAACACCTGAAAGAGCTATACGGATCAACCTTTGGTGATAATAGTACAGGGGAGATCCTATATAAAGCATCTCTTAGGGCTGCAAAAGAAACAGATTTTAAAATTGCACATCAAGAGCAAACACAGAACAATATTGAAAAAGAGATCATTTTGCGAAGAACGCTTTGGGGACCCAATTATGACAAATATCTTTTTTTACGAAACGGAAACCCCTTAATCCATTATGCTTCACAGGGAGAACATAAAATATGGATGACTATGTTGAAGCTTGCCGAAGGTGAAATAATTACAGGAGCGCAAGGAACTGAGCCAATATATTTATTGGATGACCTTTTTGCAGAATTGGATATCAACAACAGTAAACGCATTACCGAAAAGATCATGCAAGCAAAACAGGTGCTAATTAGTACAACCGACATGAGTGACTTGCGCCGGCATGGGTTGGATATCGAAAAGGAAAATATTAATATTATTGAAATTTCTTAAAATAAAATCCCATAAAAACATTTATAAACACAGGACCATTCCGTATATTCAATATTGGAAATAAATATGAACAGATCACACAAACAAAGATTAATAATCGGGTTTACCCTAGCGCCCGTCTTTCTGGCTTCGGCTTGGTTTGGGGCCGGCTGGTTTCTTGCCATTGTTGCGCTTGTTGCGGTATTTTCGCAATATGAACTTCTTAAAATGGTTCACTACCCACCCCGCGTCTTGATGGTCTTAACCCTTATCGTAACCCCGCTTTGTTTGCTTGCCATGTATTTCCTTCGTTTTGACCTGGTTTTTTTAATATTACTTTTTGCCGCTATTTTTACAAACTTCAGCTTATTGTTTTACAAAGACGCTGAATTTTTAAAAATGTCATTTGTTGGGATTGGATCTGTGATATACCCCGGATTAAGCCTGGGAACACTGATCCTTTTAAGAAATATTGACATAAATGTCCTTAACACAACAGTTGATATTGGGCGCAATATTGTTATTGGCGTGATCATTGCGGTTTATGCTACAGACATTGCAGCCTATTATGTGGGTAAATTAACGGGAAAACACCCGCTTTTTCCATCGGTTAGTCCCAAAAAGACCATTGAGGGTGCAGTGGGCGGTTTTGTTTTTTCGGGCGCCGCCATGCTGATCTTATGGCTAATAGACTTTATTCCCGTTTTTAATTTTATGGATTATGCCATCATGGCACTGTGCGCCGGTATTTTTGGACAAATGGGGGATCTGGTCGAATCTAAGATCAAACGAGAGATCGGTGTAAAAGATTCGTCCAATATTTTATTGACACATGGGGGTTTTTTAGACCGCTTTGATTCACTTGCGGTTGTTGCGCCTCTGTTCTGGATATATGTGTATGTAAAATTTTTCGTTTAAAGTGGTTTTTTTGATAAAAAATCATAGATTACAGACTTGGTTTGAAATAACAGCAAAATATAGATTAAAAAATATTTATCGCATGATAAACGTAAAAACGAGGACTTTATGAAACCGGAAGCAATCAAATCCATTCTTGCAACGGATTGCGGTAGCACCACCACGAAAGCAATTCTCATCGAAAAACAAGGTGATGAATATAGGCTTGTGGTCCGTGGTGAAGCCCCTACAACCGTTGAGGCCCCTTTTGAAGATGTGACAAAAGGCGTATTGAATGCGGCGAAAGAAGTTGAAGAACTTCGCGGTCGCCAAATCTTAGACAACGACAAGATCATTACGCCGCAAAAAGGCGACAAGGGTGTTGATATTTATATTTCAACAAGCTCAGCCGGCGGCGGCCTTCAGATGGTCGTGTCTGGTATTGTAAAAGCAATGAGTGCCGAATCAGCTGAACGTGCGGCATTGGGAGCGGGAGCAATTGTTATGGATGTTTTGGCATCCAACGACGGTCGCCTCCCCCATGAAAAGATTCAGCGTATTCGCCACCTTCGTCCGGATATGATCCTTCTTTCCGGTGGAACCGATTCGGGAAACATCAAGGGCGTTGTTGAAATGTCTGAGCTATTAAAAGCGGCCAACCCCAAGCCAAGATTAGGCATCAATTATAAGCTTCCTGTAATTTATGCGGGAAATCAAAAAGCAAATAAAGAAATAGAGAAAAATCTTTCGGAAGAAACCGACTTGAGTATTGTTGACAATCTTCGACCGGTTCTTGAGAGAGAAAATTTGGGGCCGGCGCGCGATAAGATCCATGATCTTTTTATGGAACACGTGATGGCACAGGCACCCGGATATAAAAAGTTAATGTCCATGAGCGATGCTCCCATTATGCCCACACCTGGTGCCGTTGGTGAGATCATGCAAGTTATTGCCAAAAAAGAAGGCATTACGGTTCTTGGTGTTGATATCGGTGGCGCCACTACCGATGTCTTTTCCGTTTTTAAAGATCTTGAAAAAGGAGATCCGATATTTAACCGTACCGTGAGTGCAAATCTTGGAATGTCCTATTCGATCTCAAACGTGCTTGCCTCTGCGACACTTCCCAATATTCTTCGTTGGGTTCCCTTCGAAATAGATGAAGTTGACCTACGCAACAGGATCGGAAATAAAATGATCCGTCCGACGACGATCCCTCAGTCGTTGGAAGAATTAAAAATTGAACAAGCCATTGCACGAGAAGCATTGCGCCTGTCTTTTATACAACACAAAGAATTTGCTGTTGGGTTGAAAGGTGTACAAAAAGAACGTACGATCTCCGATGCTTTTGACCAATCTTCATCCGGTGAAACGCTGGTCAATATGATGGATCTCGACATTCTTGTCGGTTCGGGAGGCGTGCTTTCACATGCTCCCCGCCGTCATCAATCCGCCAGAATGATGATCGACTCCTTCCTTCCGGAGGGAATTACCCAGATAGCGGTGGATTCAATTTTCATGATGCCACAATTGGGCGTGTTAGCCAGTGTTCATGAAAAAGCCGCGACCGAAGTATTCAACAAAGACTGCCTCCTTCGCCTAGGTACTTGTATTGCGCCGGTTGGTCCGATCAAGCCCGGCAAAGAATATATGCGCATTCGTTTTACACTTCCTGATGGAAAAATGATAGATAAGGCTTATGCGCTGGGTGAAATGGAATTATTTGAAGCACCCTATGAAGCCATGGAAGCCGAGATCATTCCCGCACGCGGAGTAGACGTTGGCTCGGGCCCCGGGCAAATTGTGAAAACAAAAATTTACGGAGGCTTGGTGGGCGTTATTATCGACGCACGTGGACGCCGCCCGTTTGTTCTTCCGGAAAATCCCGCGGAACGTGTATCCAGACTTCAGGAATGGAGTAAAACAGTCAACGAATTTGAGGATAAATAATTGAAGCCCCTGCTTCAATATTTATAATAAAGGAGAAGATATGGCACATGCATATACACCGGGATTAAAAGTCATTCCCAAAACCGTGGTTCATAAAACACGACGCCTTCCATTAAAAGGAGAGGTCGTTACCGAGATAGGTAAAATAGTTAAAGCCGAAGATGTTGTCGCAACGACCAATCTTCCCGGGAACGTTGTCCCGGTTAATTTGGCCAATATGCTGAATATTGAAGCATCTGAAATTCCGGAACTGTTGATCATTAAGCCGGGCGACCCCGTTAAAAAAGGTGACATAATTGCCGAAACACCGGGTTTATTTGGTTTGTTTAAATCAAAAGCCATTGCTCCTGCGACCGGGGTTCTGGAAGCGGTTTCCAGTATTACGGGACAGGCGATCATTCGCGAAGCTCCCATTCCTGTTTCCGTGCAGGCTTATATTACCGGAAAAGTAACCGGAATCATTGAAAATGAAGGTGTTGAAATAAGCACCGCGGCATCATTTATTCAAGGTATTTTTGGAATAGGTGGAGAGCGACGTGGTGAGATCAAGATATTGACGAAAGACACCCTACATCCCATAACCGAAGAAATGATCACCGAAGACTGCAAGGGAAAAGTCCTAGTAGGTGGCTCTTTTTTAAGCTATAAGGCTTTTAAGAAAGCTGAGCGGTTGGGTGCTATTGGTGTTGTTGTCGGCGGATTTAATTACAGCGATATTAAACAGATCGTCGGTTATGATATTGGTGTTGCTATCACCGGACAGGAAGATATTAAAACCACCCTGATCATTACCGAGGGGTTTGGCGAAGTTCACATGGCAGATCAAACATTTAAATTATTAAGTTCTCACGAAGGCCAAATGGCTTCTATAAATGGCGCTACCCAGATCCGTGCCGGCGTTATTCGCCCCGAGATCATTATTCCCCTTGAAGGTGAGGTCAAGCTGGAAAAAGAAGAAGCTGAGCTTTTCGGAATGGATGCCGGAACAGAAGTTCGCGTTATTCGCGCCCCATATTTTGGCATGCTGGGAGAGGTTACAGCTCTACCCCATGAGCTACAACGGCTGGAATCGGGTTCTCTTGCCCGTGTCGCCAAAGTTAAGCTATACGAAACAAAGAAAGAAGTTCTTCTGCCTCGAGCAAATCTTGAAATGATCGAGAAAAAATAGGGGTTTGTCATGAAACGTGCAGAAATCTTATTTTATTCATTTTTGTTGCTTGCGTTTGTGAGCGGATGTAGTTCCATTGATCAAAAAATTGAGAAGGGACAATATAATATGGCAAGAATGCAGATCAAGATGAAAATAGCCACCAGTAAAATGGAAGATCTTGAGCGCATCGCACTTGAAGACAAAAAAGATATTATGCGCCGAATAGAAATTGATTTTAACAAATCACGTGACGAAATACTTCCTTTTATTAAAAAGTATTATCCCGATCTTACCAACGATCAGCTTCGGGCTTGGGAAGAAAGCAATGCGCTTGAAAAAATGAAAATAAACGGTAAAGACCGTTATTTTGCAAGAGCGGCTCAAAACCTGTTTCGCATAGACAAAGAGGCTAAAGCGCAGAAAAATAAAATCGACGGAGAAAAAAAGGACGATCTTGTAGAATTTCTAGAACAAAATCTTCCGGGCGTCATAGAAGAAGTGAAAAACAACAAGGGAAATACCGGAAAACCAATTGAGATGAAGTTTACTTATACACTAACTGTTGATGCAGATGCCGTACCCGCAGGTGAAATGGTGCGATGCTGGCTTCCTTTCCCCCGGGAAGGAAACATCCGCCAACAGAATGTTAAACTTTTATCAACAAGCATGGATGATTATATTCTTGCCCCAAACAGTCAGTTACAGCGCACCGTATATATGCAGAAACCCGCAGTTTCGGGAAAACCGACTATTTTTGAAATAGCATTTACAACCACAACGCGCCCACAGTGGTTTGATCTTAAGAATGCAGAGATCCGGGGGTATGATAAAACCAGCGACCTGTATAAAAAATATACGGAAGAACGGGATCCCCACCTGATGTTCACGCCCGCCGTAAAAGAGTTGTCAAAAAAGATCGTTGGCGAAGAAAAAGACCCCTATATGATCACACAAAAAATATTTAACTATATTACAGATCATTATCCCTGGGCCAGCGCACGAGAATATTCAACAATTGAAAATATTCCCGATTATGTGATCGCCAACAATCATGGTGATTGTGGCCAGGTAACACTGTTGTTTATGGTTCTTGCCCGGTATAATGGAATACCCGCCCGCTGGCAAAGCGGCTGGATGCTACATCCCGGCAATAAGAATTTGCATGACTGGTGTGAAATATATTTTGAAGGCTTGGGCTGGGTGCCCGTTGATCAATCATTTGGACGCCAACAGGTTAAGAACCCCGACGTACAAGGTTTTTTCCTTGGTGGTTTAGACGCTTATAGATTGATAGTAAACGATGATTATGGAATGCCGCTATTTCCCGCAAAACAATTTCTACGTAGCGAAACAAACGATTTTCAGCGTGGAGAAGTTGAGTGGAAAGGCGGAAACCTGTATTTTAACCAGTGGGACTACCACTTAGAATTAGAATATTTGAATCAATAGAAAGGAAATATGAATGAAAAGGATCTTATTAATTATGACATTAGCAACAATGATGTTCGTTGGGTGCTCGGATAAAGCCGACCTCACTCCCGCTCAGGTTGAATTTTTTGAAGCTATGGGCGAAAAAATTCCCTACATGAAACCCGATACTTCCGTTGTGATAGCGACCACCACATCGTTTGAGATCAAGAATTACGACATAATGGAAAGTGTATATCAGGGCATGCGCGGTGATATTTCTATTATCGAAAGTGTTGATCCCGCACGCGTTGAATCATTTATTATGCAAATTGCAACTCTGAAAGCTCAGCAGGACATTTTGCTGGCAGAGGCCAAAAACGAAGGCCTGACGGTCACAAAAGATTCCATTGATGCTTTTATGGAAAAAAATCTTTTTGTTCCCAATGGCGGAAAAGATGCATTTGTTGAAATGTTGAAATTGCAACAGGTTGATCTTGATTTTGTTCGCGAAGATACGCGTAAAAACATGCTGATCATGAAATACATCGATGAAATAGCATTAAAAGACATTGATGTTAGTGTTTCAGATCAAGACGTCAGTGATTATTTCAATAGCAATAAAGAACAGTATTCACAAGAAACCGCCACGGTTCGACACATACTTTTCCTAACACAGGGAAAAACGGCTGGTGAGGTCGATAGCATTAAAGCCCTAGCTGAAGATGTTGCCAAAAGAGCAAAAGCGGGTGAAGATTTTGTTTCGCTTGTTGCCGCCTATAGTGAAGACCCCGGTTCAAACACGAGCGGCGGACTCTATGCCGACTTCCCCAAAGGCCGAATGGTTCAATCTTTTGAAGATGCCAGCTTTACTCTTCCCGTTGGCACTATCTCGGGTTTGGTTGAAACGCCCTATGGTTATCATATTATCAAAATAATAGATCGCAAAGCGGGTAAAACCCTTGAAGATGTTCGCGAAGAAGTTGTTAACGCTTTAAAAGAACAGAAAAAAGAAGCTGCTTTTCCACCCATACTTGATAGTTTGGTTGCAAAATACGAGCTGACTTTTTCTCTTTAATATTCTCATAGACAATATTTGGAACACCCCGAATTTTCGGGGTGTTTTTTATTAAATAGTTTTATTAAATTGCAGGAAAGATGAAACAAATGGTAGGAGAAGGGCGATAAAATTAATATAATTGCTGGAAAACGGTTGAGAAACCATGGAGAAAGAAAAAATTATGGCCTTTATTAAGAGAAACAAAAGAACTATTGTGCTTTCAATGGTTGCATTGGTGTTGTTATTTAGTATCTCACATATATCGCGACTTCGTGCGGATGCGCGCGACATCTATGAAAAACTGCAAGTCCTGACCGATATAATTGGTATTGTAAACGAAAATTATGTTGAAGATGTTAACTGGGATAGCACAATGGAAGGTGCCTATAGGGGCTTGCTTGAAGAACTTGACCCTCATTCCACCTATATTCCCGCAAAACGCTTTAAAGCGGTACAGGAAACATTCGAAGGAGAATTCCAGGGCATTGGTATCGAATACGATATCATTGATGGATATATAACCGTTATATCTCCAATTATCGGAACTCCTGCGGATAAGGTCGGACTTCACTCCGGCGATAAATTTTTAAAGATAGATAATGAATCGGCCTACAAGATCAATCGAGATGAAACCAAAAAAAGACTTCGGGGCAAAAAGGGCACAAAAGTTGTTATTAATGTTTTACGTCCCGGCATTGAAGAGCCCTTTGATGTTACGATCACTCGTGACGATATTCCCCTTTACTCGGTTTCGGGCTATTTTATGCTAGATGATGAAACAGGTTACATCCTTATAAATCGATTTGCCGAAAAAACATACAAAGAATTTACCGATGCCATGAAATCGCTGAAAAAAGAAGGGATGAAATCTCTAATTCTTGATCTTCGTTATAATAGTGGCGGATACATGAATCAGGCTATTGATATACTTGATGAATTTGTACAAGCCGGTGATACATTGGTCTACACCCAAGGGCGTATACGAACAGCGAATAGCTATCATATTGCCACAAAAAAAGGCGATTATGAAGATGTGCCCATTACGGTTTTGATCAATCGCGGCTCTGCCTCCGCCTCAGAAATTGTTTCCGGGGCGATCCAGGATCTTGATCGCGGACTGATCGTAGGAGAAACATCTTTTGGAAAAGGGTTGGTGCAAAACCAATGGTCCATGCGAGACGGGTCTGCCATTCGCGTGACAACGGCTCATTATTTCACGCCATCGGGCCGGTTGATCCAGCGCTCCTATGAAGATGGTGTTGATAAATATTACGAAGACCTTTATACGCTTCCCGATAGTGTTTTTAATGACTCTCTAGATAAACATTTGCACGTAAGGCCAAAACACACGACAAAGAATGGCAGGATCGTTTATGGCGGCGGCGGTATTACGCCGGATATTATTGTAAAACGTAATTTTGACCTGAGCAAAAGCACGATGAGCATTTTCAGCCGGGATGTCCGCGTTTTCTTTAAATTTGCCCAAAAATATGGTCGAAAACACCCTGAATATAAAAGTGATGTTAACACCTTCCTTTATGATATAAAATTTGATAAAACATTTATACCGGAATTTTATGAGTTTGCCTCAGAAGAGGTTAAAGACCTAAAAGAGGAAGAACTTGAAAAAGATAAAGAATATTTAGAAATGCAGATAAAATCTGAACTTGCCAAAATATGGTGGGATAACAATGCCTACTACGAAGCGCGCCTATTAAGCGACAATCAGTTTAAAAAGGCCTTTCAATCAATGAAAGAAGCGCAAAAGTTTATGGCAATACATTAATAAATTATTGACTTTAGAAGCGTATTTGCTTAAAATGATATGTTGTACACGTAAATTAAAACGATAATTTGGAGGTCGAATTTATGGTAAAGCTCTTTTTAGATGGTGGTCCTTTTATGTGGCCAATCTTGGGTGTTTTTATTGTTGGTCTTGTCATTGTATTTGAACGTCTTTATGCGTTAATTACAATTTCATCCAAAACAAAAGCTTTCACCAAAATAATTAAAAGTACTTTGGAAGATGATGGCGTTGACGCGGCTCTTGCAGTTTGCGAAGAATCCACCAGTCCTATTGCTTTGATGTATGCGGAAGCTCTTCGCCATGTTGATAAAGGCTTGGAAAGAGTTGAAAAAACCTTAGACACTATTGGTTCACTGGAAATGACGTTCCTTGAAAAGAATCAAATTTGGTTGTCTACCGTGATCGTTATTGCACCTATGCTTGGTTTTACCGGAACAGTTTCCGGTATGGTCACAGCGTTTCAGGATATTGCAGCTTCTAATGATATGTCCCCGGCAGTTGTTGCCGTAGGTATTTCACAGGCACTTTTGACTACTTTATTTGGTCTTGTTGTAGCTATGATCATTCAGGTATTTCAAAATTTCTTTCTTTTCCAGATCGACAATCTTGTCATTGACATGGAAAGAAGTTCTTTAGACCTGCTTGACACGCTTGAAACAAAAACGATCAAAAAATAATAACGGAAATGATAGGAAGATCAAATGTTAGGTAAGAAAAAACGTCCGCCTGCAGAGATCCCGAGTTCGTCAATGTCTGACATTGCGTTTCTGTTATTGGTCTTTTTCCTTTTGGTATCCAATGTTGATACCGACAAGGGTTTGGGAGTTGTTTTGCCACCGCCCGGAGATTCTGAGATCAAGTTAAACCCCAAAAACATTACCATGGTATTGGTAAATGCTACCGGGGATGTCTTGTTCAACGACGAAGTCATACCGGTCGAACAAATAACTGCGCGTGCGCGCCAGCTTGAAGCAAGCAATCCCAATATGGTGTTTTCGGTTCA